>DUGF01000100.1 GCA_013331535.1 Microcaldota archaeon
CCATTCGTTTATCCGAACAACTTCTGCTTCCACTCCGAACAATTTCATCAGTTCCCGCACTTCGTCAAGGAAATGGTCACCAAAGCTTTTGCTTTTTCCAGTTGGATCTGGCACGTCGCATAATGGTTTTCCAAGATGCGGTTCAAGTTCCTTTGAGTATTTTTCCATCAACAATGGAACTGAATCAAACGCATCGAATATGTCCGCAAAAAAATAGAATTTGCATGTTTTTCCGCTTTGTTTTTCAACCATAGTTCGAATCGTTCCAGGAAAAAGGAATTCACACAGCGTCCCCAAATGTGCTGGCCCTGACGTGGTTATTCCCGCGCTTATTACGTAAGGCTCTTTCTTTTCAGTTATAATTCTCTGAGCCAGTTGTTCTACCCAATGAGGTATCATAATATCAGTCTCCCATCGTGAGTTTTGTGTCTAGCATTATGGTCTTGCGTTTTATTCTCACGTTTTCTCCTTTAGTGTTTTCCAGAAGGAGTATTGAAGTGGCACAACTACTGTAAGAAGCACTGCGGACCAGACAAAGGTTATCACTAAGCTCCCCATGAGTATAATTCCCAAGCCGGCTATTCCACCTATCATACCAATGAAATTCAGGACAAAGCTTGCAATCCAAAACGGGATATACAGCAAGATCGCGAATACAATTGTTATTATGTCAAATACAATAACCTCGACAATATTCCCCTTTACAAGTCCGTATGATCTTCCAAGGCTTTCAAATACTCCTGCCTTTTCTATTGTGAGCTCCCATTGACTAAACTGGGTAACTAATACAAATACAAGAACTGCAAGTATTGACAAAATTACAAATATGCACATCGCACCTAAATTTTGCGTAATGATACCGAGTATTATAGGGCTAAAAAGTACAAGCGTAATTACTGTGATGACTAATCCATATCCGATTGATGGCAATGCCAGTTCTCTGAGCTTTTGGAATATGGCTATTTTTCCTCCTTTTGCTCTTTCATCCACTGCTGGATATCTGAGGAATGAGATTGCAATGCTTATTGCGAGTGCGATAATTACCAGAGGAATAAGTAATATCATTGCTGCGCCTAAACTCGCCATCATTTGGGTTATCGAAGAAACAGAGTCTGTCCCACCAAGCATTGCACCTCCGCCAACAGCTGCCAAAATTACTATTGCGATTACGATTAATGCAATTATTACCATCCATTCCATCCCGGCGATCTTAAGACCATCTGTGAATAGTCCTTTCCAATTCTGTTTTACAAATGGAGAATATTTGGTTAGTGTTGCATCTATTTTAGGAAACCAGCCTTTCTTTTCCTCGCTGGACTGAACTACCGGTGCCTGAGGCTGTGGGGGACTCACTTTTTTTGGTTCTGCGTCTCGTTTAGCATTTTGCGGTTCAACTTCAATTTCTTTTTTCGTTTTTTTGGCTGGCATAATAATCATCTTATAACACAGACTGTCTCCAGAAACCTATTTAAACATAATCATACATAGATTTTGCTTGTCAGCGGCCATAGGAAGGGGGTTCACCTGTTCCCATCCCGAACACAGAAGTTAAGCCCCTTCACGGCAATGCTTGTACTACCCTATGGGTGGGAACTCATGCTGCTGCTGATACTTTCGTAAAACGGGCGGAGTCTGGATTCGTTTGTTTCCGGGTTCCGCCCTTTTTATTTCTGGTCTTGAGTCTAGCATTCCGAGTTTAGTTGTAATGTTTCGAAATCAAATTATGGGCTTCGCTTCCCAGATCTTTCTTCTTATTGCCGGATTGTCCCTTAAGAAATCGCGCAATTCGCCTTCTTCCAGCCTTTCTGTGTAAAATCTTGCCAAAAATGAGTCGAATATTTTTGCATCATCACCTGCAAATGTATTATTCTGGTGAAGCATCATCAATGCCCGCAGGGCAGAATTGTTTTCTGCTGTCGGTGAAACCAAAAAATTAGGGTCAGATTGAATTCTAGGTGAATGGTGGCGGTGTTTCTTTGTTTCCCGTGGTTTAGCTTTCTTCGCCTTCATTGGTTGCACCCAAGAGCGGCCCGCGACCAAGAAACACTCCAAGAATATCCGGAGTTCTTCCAAGCCTTTGTGGCAGGACGCCTTCTTTTTCCATTATTATCACGTTTTCCTGTTTTTTATTCTTGTTTCCCATTCGCAGAAAGGATTTAAATAAGTTCCGCAGGCACGTCGTAGGATTTACAGAAATTCAGGATTTTCTCCCGTTGCTTGACATTAAGTGAATCCTTCAGAAGTATTACCTTTTCTGTTTTATCAACGGATTTTTCTATTGCCTGCATAAGAACCGCGTCTGTTGCATCTTCTATCGCGTATTTCGGAATTATATGTCCAACGGCCCAATCATTGTTCGCTTCCATGAATTTGCAAAACTCTTTTGCATAATGCCCTCCGCCAACTCCGAAAAACGAGCGGAATTTCGGACTATTTTCTTTTTTTATTGTTCCGCTTATTGCCGTTGCAAGGACTCGTGCCGCAAGTTTGTTTCCCCACTCAGCTTCGGAACTTCCAATCTCAACGAAAATTATTGGAACTGCATTTTCTGTCATGGTTGGGCCGTGATGGTCCGCCTCAATTGTTACTTCCCAATCCAGTCCAAGTGCAACGTTTGCTTTCTTTGTTTCAAGGTAGAGTTGCTTTAGTTTTTCTGCATGTGCAACATTAAGCGTTTGTGGTTCACCACCCATCCCCGCATCGTTCCAGTTTCCTGGAAAATGCATTGTGAGCATTGGCTTTGGAATTTTGCTTTTGTGCGAGCTGAGAACAAGAATATAGTCTGTATCGGAATCAGTTCTGAAGTTGGTTAGTACGTCAAGTACAGTAGGGGCCTTTGTATCAATTGCCTCAATCCCTATTGCCGAAAGCGCATCCGCAAGGTTTTTGCTTGCGAGTTGTTTTGATGTATATAAAATAAGTGGCATAATCAATCACACCAAAAGAAAAAATGCGGTTGCAACAATCGGAATCATAATATTATCATCATAAGGAAGTGGAAGGCTTTCTGCAATTGATGCAATAAGTGCAAGTGGGATTACTTTCCATCCAATGAATACGAAAGCAATCAGTGAAAATGCGAAGAATGCTGCCGAGCCCTCAAGCGTCTTTCGTTCATTATATGGGCACTTATGCGTGCCGTTCACCCCAAAAATGGTTGATGCGGCATCTCCAACTGCAAGAACAAAAATTCCGGCAGCTATCTCATTTTGGTCATGGATTACCAGTGCCATCAGTATTATTCCAACCACGTACCATGATGAGCCATACCCGGGGAATCTCACGTGATTTCTTTCCAGTTTTTTCTCGAACCATTCTGCAATCGGAAATTTTCCGCCAGTTGTCCTGAAATTTATTATCAATAAGCCTATTATCGTAACAAAGAACAGAAATGCTATGAGATATCCCCGCCCAAGCAAAAACATAATCGCAATCATAAACAGTCCTATAATTGCGTGTACTAGCTGACGTATGGCCTCTTTCCTAGCACCAGTTTCTATTTTTTCTTCTCCCATGGTTTTTCCTCTTTGTTTCTCCAGAATATCTCAATGGTTTGGTATGCAATCGGAGCAATAACAAGTCCTCCTACAACATCCTCAAATGTATGCACTCCAAGATATATCCTGCTGAATGCAGTGAGAATCGCGAATCCCATCAACATCGGATAGGTTTTCTTGTTTATGAATGCAAGTGCAAGCGTAAATGCAAGCGCGGCATGATTGCTTGGAAATGAGAAGTCATCCGGGCATTGAATCTTCGCGACTGCTGAATCGCATGGTCTTTCCAGCCCCAGAACTTCCTTTGCCGCTGATGCCAATACGAATGCAGTGAGAAGCACAAGAAAAATCTTAAGTATTTTTTCTGTTCTTTTTTCGAATAAGAAAATCAGTATTGCTATCAGTGCGATAAAAATCACTTTATCATTTATCGCAAGAGAGACCGCGGTAATCAACGGGTCATTCAAAGATGCTATTACCGTGGTTATTCTGTCCATTTCAATCTTCAACCCCTGATATTCAACCTTTAATCATAACTCCTTAACCCCACACCATTCCAAGAGTATTAAACAACATTACCGAAACAAAAGAAAGAATTCCCGCGTAAGGCAATGCGAGCGAGCGCTTTCCTTCCACATCAGCTATATACACTGAAACAAGCACGGAATATATTATAAGGTATATGGAAATTATCTCCGGTGCCTGGGTTATAATCATATCCGGTTCGCCTAATCCTGTCGTTAGATTCCTTGTAAATGAAATTGTGCCGGCCATTATAGCAGGAACCAGCAGAGCACCGAAAATCAGTGTATATTTGTGCATTGAGAGAATATTTGCCCTGGCTCGTTTTATCTCAAAAAACTTTATTATTGATTCTGCTACCGAAGAAACACTTTCCATTCTTCCGGTTCCAACTATCTGCTCTATAGCAGTCACGGTCCTGCGTACTATGGGCGTTCTGTTTCTAATGTAAAAATCTTCCAGTGCTTTTTGAGGGTTAATTCCTGATTCAAGTTGTCTTAGCATTATTTGTCCCTCTGTGGTTAGTTCCTTTGAAGATGAATTCGCGATCACACCTATAATCTTTTTGATATTTGCTCCTTTTGGAAGCGTTGACATGGCGATTAGTGCGTCAGGAAGCGCATTTTCTATTTCTTCAATCTTTTTCTCCAAGATGTACGTCGAATACGGATTCATATTTCTCCTGGATTTAGTCTCGGATAAATAAAATGCGGGCATGACTGCATTTCCCGTGTAGAGCACTGCAAATGAGATCATCGGAAAAAGTACGAGCATGATTATCGCGAGTTGAGCGGTTCCAATCTCCACATCGAATAGTGGTTTTGAGAGAACTGCTCCTATCAGAAAAAATGTCGGTGCCACCACAGAAACCGTGACGAAAACAAGACCAATCATTCCAAGTTTTGAAGATGTATCTCTGAGCTTATGGTGCTGCAGCGAAAGCATCGAATCCGCGAACGTGCCTATCTCGCGTGCTTCCCCTCCATGTTCATATGTGCTTAGGATCTGGGAAATCGCCATTTTTACTCTAGGGGAGTTTGTCTTTGAATAAAGCTGTGCGAATGCAGATTGAATAGTCGATCCGCTCTCAACATTTCTTAATGCTTCGTGCATGCTCTTGGAAAATTCGCCATCTTCACACGAGAGTTCCAATGCACGTTTGAATTGAATTCCAGTTTTAAGATGAAGACATAAATTTGTCAAAACAACTGGCAGTTCTGCTTCTCTCCCCTCATCAATAATCTTCATCTCAATCTCTGGAAGTTTCAGAAAAATAAAAAAACATCCTGCAAATGAAAAGAGCATTCCTGTAATCGAGTAGAAAGGAAATACAACCAGACCTATGATAACTGCCACAAGAAATGATGCCGTAACATATTTCTTTGGGGTATATTCCTGGTTTATCAACAACAATTTTTCAGCAGAGCTGCTTTCCAATGGAAATCCAGGCATTTTTTCAGAGATTGCTGCGAGAAAGTCAATAATCCTCATTCATATCATCTTCCTGTACATTGCCATTCTGTTTCGTTCGTTTGCATACCTTGGTAGTATCTATATTGAAAATTTGTTTCTGTATCCTCCCAAATGATTTGTGGAATTCAACTTCAGAATCTTTAATTAGTTTTTTCCTTTTTTCAATTTCTGTTTCAAGCTCTTTTTTGCTAAGTTTCAAATCATTTGCGATTTTTTCCAGGATCACGCAAGGTTTTCCAGTGCGTTTACCTGAGATTTTTGACACGAGTTTGTCTGTTCGTGCATCATAAGCAAAAAGCGGAGATGGTTTTCCTCCTTCTATTTCACATATTTCTATTATTCTCCTGATTTCTTTCCCGGACCCTGTCTTTGTATCGTATCTTAGCATTCTTCTCTGAACGACTATCAAGTCAAGGCTGTCAAGGTCGTTTTCATTTATTCCAAATGACCGCAGTCTTTGCATTCCTTCTTCTGCGCTTTGTGCATGGAATGTAGCGTATGTTCCTCGTGCCTGACCACCAAGAAGAACATCAAATAGGGCTTCAATTTCTTCCTGATTTCTTACTTCTCCAATTATCATCCGATCCGGCCTCATCCTCAGGCTGTCGTATACCAGGTCCTTTAGGGCGATATCCATATCTGAATTTGCAACTAATCTGAGTTGGTGCTGATGCGGAATGTTTATTTCTGGTGTTTCTTCAGTGATAATTATTCTTTCATTTGCAGGAACAAAAGAGAACAGCGAATTAAGCGTGGTTGTTTTTCCGCTTGCGGTGTTTCCGGCTATCGCAACAGAAAAGTCTCCTTGCATAATCAATGATAGAAGAGCAATTGCCTCTGGACTCACAGTCTCGTGTTCACAGAGTTCTTTTGGTGAAAATGGCCGTTCCCTGAATTTTCTTATTGTTATTTCACCTTTTGATATAGGTGGCAGTGATGCATGAAGCCGTGAGCCATCTGGTAAAACTGCTGAGAGCCGGGGGTTTTGGAGTGTAATCCTTCTTCCTGCCCCACTGGCCATTTTATTTATTATTTCAGATATTCCCTGTTCGCTTTCAAAGCATGCATTTGTTGTTTTCCAGCCTTTATCACGCAGAAATATATATGCTGGGATATTCGGACCGATTATGCTTATTTCTTCTATTTCCTTATCGTCAAGAAGAAGAGACAGGAATGCGAATCTGCACGTATGGAGAAAGGCTATTTTTGTAAGATACTCCTCCTGTTTTCTGGTAAGATATGCCTTGTTTCTTTGCGCATATTCGGAAACGAGTTCTGAGAATATACTCGTGGCTTCTTTTTCATCAATGATTTCGTGCGTTCTTGTCTCGTCTTTGAATCTTTCTTCTGCATATAGCACTGCCCGTATTTCCTCTTCACTGAGAACCGGGAATCCGAGTTTATACTCTCCAACGTTTAGCATTTTCCATCCAAGCATAATTCGTCACCAATTTGCGGCATTTGTTCTGAGCTTTGTTCCGCACCCTGTCCCACTCCTTCAGGAATCTCAAGAAGATATTTCGCTGGTTTGGTATTTTTCACCAACATCTCAAATGGTTCAACGCGGAACTTTTCAACAACCTGCATTTCTTTGTCAAGATAAACTGCATGAAAAGGGAAAAATACGAATAATGAGTGGATTGGTTGGATCCCTTCGTGCGGAAACACAAACAGAATATTTCTTTTTTCAGAGAACATCAGTCCTCGTATGCGGGCCAGCAGAGTATCTGCCTTTTCGCATATTTGGCAGATGATTTTTCCACCAGTTGTTTTTATCTGCACTGTTCCTTCCCTCCATCCAGTTTATTCTTCAGTAAATTCTATTTACCGAACCTTCTTCTTCTCTTAGCGTAGTCTGAAAGCGCCCCAAGAAAATCCTCTTTTGAAAAATCAGGCCATAATTTTTTGCAGAAATAAAGTTCGCTATAAACTGTTTGCCATGGCATAAGTCCGCTAAGGCGTTGCTCGCCAGATGTGCGTATTATAAGGTCTGGGTCTGGAAGTCCGCGTGTGTAAAGATGTTCCGCGATTGTTTTTTCGTCGATTTCTTCTGCTTTTTTTCCACTTTGTAAGATCTCCCTGAATGCATCAATGATTTCATCCCTTCCGCCATATGACAGAAGCAGATTGAGCTGGTATTCGGAATTGCGTGCAGTTTCTTGTTCCACTTTTTTCATTAATTCCTGAACTTCCTTTGGAAATTTCTCAATTCGTCCTAAAAACCGAACACGTATCTGTTGTTTCTCTTTCCCACTGTTCGTAAGAATATCTATAAGATTTTTCTTGAAAAGTTCGAACAATACTTCGATCTCTGCGGAATCCCGTTCAAAGTTCTCAGAGCTGAATCCCCACATTGTCAACATAGAGATTCCTTCATCTCTGCACCATTTTGCCACATCACCAATCTTTCGTATGCCTATTGCGTAGGCCTCCTGCCTGGCGATGCCGTGCAGTTCGCCCCATCTTCTGTTTCCATCAGGAATTATTGCAATATGAGATGGCTTGTTCTCATTGTCCATGTTACGGCTTATGAAAAGAAGCATTTTTACTTATACTGTTCAGGTCGTAATTGGCCTGTCTAGAATACTATCTCCGTAAGTTTTCCTTTTTTCTTTGCAATCTTTAGTTCCTTTGCAATTCTTCTGCCCATGCTCATCGGTTCTTTGTGATAATATATCGAGTATGGGGAACCCTCCGGGTAAACATTTGTCCCGGCAACGATTCTCGCGCTTATTTCAAAGGCAAATATTTCCAAGTCGTCATTGATTATTGTTTCAACACAATATGGTCCGAACATTCCTCCAAACAGACCAAACGACGTATCACTTATTTTCCTACCAATTTCCATGTAATCCGAAAGGAGCGATTCTCTAAGGACAATTGGTTCATTGCCTGTTACTGTGAATGAAAGTCGGGGGTTAAGTCCTGCCGAAACCGCACGTGCTATTTCATCCGCGCTGCTTTCCACACGTTTATCCATCCCAAGAAGTTCTATTCTTCCTTTCGCTGTTTTGTATCCACTGTTTCCGAACGGAGTAAAGAAGAAATGCGGGTATGCTCGTACGCCTATGATAAATTCTTGTATCATATATTCAGTGTTTCCAGTCTCTCGCATTCTTTCCTCGAATTCCTTTTGCGAATTAACAATAAAATATCCTTTTCCACCTTTGGCTCCTGGAAATTTTACAAGAGCCGGACCGTCTATTTCCTCTGGTTTCAGAATCCGTGGGGTTTTTACTCCTGCCTTATGCATCCATTCGAACATTTTTTCCCTGCTTCTTTCCCATGCAAGTGATGCCCGATTTCCATAGATTGGAATTTCCATTTTGTCTACTGCCTCTCCGACATATTCAACAAAAGAGCCGTGCGGCACAACGATTGCGTTTCGTGCAACGAGTTCGCTCACCGGGAGTTTCGAGTAGTCATCAACTACGATAAATTCGTCTGGCTTGCCGTATGGAAACGATTCGTAAAGAGTCTTTCTGTCTTTTTTGACTATTCCAATTGTTTTGATTCCTTCCTTCCGTGCGCCATGGAAAATCTGCAATGAAGAATGAGAACAAATTGTTGCAATGGTGAACTTCTTGTAACTATCTAAAATATCTGATATTTTGTCCTTTAGAGCCATATACTATCTGTGAAGCGAAATGATTAAAAATCCAGAGATTTTGCAGTGAAGCACAATACATCTATAGTCCAGTTGTCATCATTCCATTAAATGGATTAAACTCATAGCTGTGTTTGTATGCGTATAAAACCACATTAGTATATGTGTTTATGACATAATCCCGTTTTCCCATTTCCTGGATTATCCTCGCAAGGCTTTCGTTATTTTTTGTTTTGACTATTGCTACAGCATCGTAATCTCCGGTTATAGAATAAAGAGCAAGGACCTCCGGGATATTTCCAAGTTCTTTAGCAACATGCCATGACATATGTGCCTTATGCGTCAGTTTCAAAAATATTATCGCGTGTAGGTCGTAACCCAGTTTTGAATAATCTATATCAACAGAGTATTTTATTATTACACTTCCGTTTTCAAGTTTTTTTATTCTTTGCAAAAGAGTATTTGGGTGCAAACCCGTCTTCTTCGCAAGCGAGCGAATCGGAATCTTGGCATTATCCCTAAGTTCCTTTAGTATGAGAAAGTCAAATTCGTCGTAATTTCCTAGTATTTTACCAGTTTTAGCTGCCATAACAGTGTATTCTAACATAATGTTTATATATCTTATGTTGTTTTTCACATTTTTTTTAACGTAAAGTATATATAGTCCACATCCTTAGTCACTTCGGGGTGGGAAATATGTTGGAGGTTCTGAAGGAATTTTTAGGTTTAGAAACGCCTCAATTTGCCAAAAGAACTGAATTTCTTAACCTGGCATCTGAACTGGAACGCTGTGTAGAAGCGGATTTTCCGTCCAAGACCGGCGGACGGGTTGTGGATGTCGCAAAGCGGATAAGAAGCGTTTTGCGAAGAGGTGCGGTGTCTGAACTAGATACCCAAGAGCGCGTGCGGGTTTTGAAGATGCTCAATAGAGCCAAAGTACGGGCCCTTGTTTCCACACGAGATGATCGTGGCTATGAAATTTTCAGAAGCCTTGATTCGATAACAAGCGACGTGGCAAGTATTATTTGATTGAGCATGCGGGTGCATGCTGTTTTTGAGTAATTAGAATACGCGGTGCATTTTATCCCGAGACAGAAAAGTTTTTTCCGTCTCGAACTATGTCATGAACGACGATTCGTTCATGAACATGCTCAGGAACGATGCGTCGTTCCTGACATACTG
The DNA here is from genome assembly GCA_013331535.1 of Microcaldota archaeon. Classification (GTDB taxonomy): domain Archaea; phylum Micrarchaeota; class Micrarchaeia; order Anstonellales; family Bilamarchaeaceae; genus UBA10214; species UBA10214 sp10214u. Next base: position 10,282 of record DUGF01000100.1, read on the forward strand.
AACCAATGGGATAAACTGCATAACAGATGATCTGAATTAAGTTGGTTCAGTATACTGGAGGGTGATCATATGAAGACAATAACCGTAGTTTCCAAGGACAAGGTGGGTTTGCTTGCGGATATCTCTTATATTCTCGGAAAGCGGAACATCAATATAAATGGCGTCAGCGTTGATGTTGTTGGTGGGGATGCGATTATTTCACTTACTCTAAAGGATGCTCAAAAAGCTTCATCTTCATTGCGCGAAAGCGGCTATAATGTTTCGGAATCCGATACCTTATTTGTACGGGTCGGAAACGTTATTGGAGGGATAAATTCCCTAACTTCAAAACTTTCCCAGAATCGGGTTAATATAGAAAATGTACACCTGGTATCAAGCGACAGTGACCACGGAGTATTTGCAATGAATGTGGATAAGCCCAGAAAAGCGCTGAGAATTCTCGGAGAAGCTGTGATTAATGCGGTTGGGAACTGATCACAGTGTTTTGAATCAATCTGCTATAGCAAACCACGAAAGTAATGCGACAGTCGAAGCAAAGTCTTGCAGGCGTGGTTTGCTATGTAGTGAGACAAAAAAGTTTCGCAAAACTTTTTTGGATCGCTATAAATTGAATTCGCTATTTAGGTCCATTTACCAGTATTTCCACAATCCATTCATTCATGAAGTAAAACACTATCGCAACTCCTCCAAAGAAAACAACTGTTCCATCGAGTGGACTTGTTTTTAATCCGAGCTTGGATTCGAATTGAGAAAAATTATAATAAAACGCAGCCAGTATAAATCCAATTCCAATTACATGTCTTTGCCAGTTTTTCTCTAAGTCAAACGGATTATAATGGACTTCCTTGCCAAGCATGCTTTCTATTGCCGGGCTTATCGCAATTAGCCATGCCAATAAAAACAGTATGACTACACCCCAATTGAGCGGTTCTGCTTTTTCGGATCCCGCCGGTCCGGTCATAATATATATTAGTCCATATGCTGCCAAGGTTACGAGTAAGAATAATGCTTTGATGCTGCCATTCATTATGTCCATTGCATTCATGTCATCACCCAATAAGATTATGTAGCGACCTTTTCAATCATCTTTTCTCTTTCAGCTTTNNCCGAAAGAAACGCTTTTTCCGAACAGGTATTCCGAATACGGGGTGAATCGCGTTCCAGGAGAACCGGGCATGCGGAACGAAACATCAAAGCATACGAAATCCTCTTTTCCATCTTCTTCGGTTATGGCGCACTGGAGCGCGAATGGGCCAATCAGTCCGGCTTTATATTTCGGTTCTTTTTGAACCGCATCTACGAATCGTTCGCCCAAATCGAACGCTTGCTCGAGTAATGATTCTCGCAATGTGCATGCGATATGTCCTACTTCTATGTTTGTTTGTCGAGCGTATTTGAGCGCTTTTGTCTGTAAATCAGCAGTCATTCTGATAAGGCCATCTATATTCGTTTGTCTGCGGGTATCTATTCCAAGCAGTTCGAGTTCTTCATGAACCGGAGAATAGAAAAAGTTCAGATTGAACTGCGCGCCAATCACGAATTCCTCAATACGGGCTTTCGCGAGAGATTCGGCATTTATAATTCCGGCCTCGAGTAATTTTCTGCTTTCATATTGGTAACTGCTATACGAATCCGCAACAAAAAACGCACGCTCATAGCTTCGTTTTGCCTCGCTTACCTTTACTATACTGAGTCTGTCTATCTTGTCAGGGGATGAAATTGTTTTCGGGTATCGTATTCTCGCCTTGTCAAGCAGGTAATACTGGTTTTTTGGTGCATCGCGTTCCTCTGCCCTCAAAAGGTAACGGTTTCCAAAAATAGGTATTGGAAATGTATTCGTGTTCTCAATCGCGTCATAGCCGACGTACACGGAAAACGAACGATTCGGAACAAATATACAATTCCGTTTTTTCATGAAATTTATTTTTTCAGCCTTTACAATTTCCGAAAATTTGTTTAAGAGTAAAACCTCGTCAATCACACCTACGGTTTCCGCATTCTTTCCTTTCCCACGCTTCCTTTTACGGTAATATCCCAAATATGTTTTTTCTCTTCCTTTCTGGGCAGCTACAAGTGTGCTAAAACCCTCCTGCATCGCGCCTTCACATACATCAAGTGCGGAATGACTTCCCAATGTCGCAATAGTGTGTTTCATAAGATCACCGCTAATCTTCTTCTTTTACTTCAACAATTTAAGTATGTTCTCCCGTCCACGTTTTATTCTTTTCACAAGTCCACATGCCTCAAGTTCGGAAATCACAAGGCTCATCTTTGTCTCTGAAAAATTCATTATGTTTCTCAATTCCTTTTGTATCATCCTACCTTCGTTTTCACTAAGAATCTTTAGCACACGTTTTCCGTCCTCGTCAAGTTCGTAGTTTTTCTCCGGTTCTGAAGTCTTTATAATTCCTTTTTCAGGTAGATCCGTGGTTCTTGTTTCTGATCCGCTCCTCTCATTTTTTTTCAGGAAAAAGAACAGTAAAATTCCAATCAATCCTGCCAGGACTACAATAAACAAAACCATATCAATATCTGTCTTGATTAATCTCGTTCCACCTCCATTTGCAGGGGGTTCGGGAATCGGAATTTCAACATCAGAGTCATCTATCATCTGCGGGTCTATCGGAAAAACAACGATGTCAAATCGCATATCCTTTCCAGCAACAGTTATCTTATCCTTTGAATAATACTTCATTGTTCCATTCTCGTAGAAACGTGTTATTACCTGATATTCTCCTGATTCTATTTCAATGCTGTAATTCTCATTGGCAACAAGTTGGACGTTTGTCGGTCCAAATACGGTTATTACAGCATTATTCAGCAGCTCAAACTCCTCTCCTTCATAAATCTCTCCATATAATGTGGTAGCATGTAGTAAAGTAAGAATCATGAGCATCCCAACAATTGTTCGCATGACATACGAATAGAAATCAGTCTTTTTAATTCTTCTCCCGGCATTAAAAAAAGCTTTTCTAAAGTTTTTCGACAGTTTATATAAATAGGGGCGGTTCGCAATGTATCTTGCTGGCGATTGGCCTGCGGGTGAAAAATATGAACAGTGGATTGAAATTTGTGTTTGCGTTTTTTGCGCTTTCCATGCTTGTAATGGCGCAAGGTGGTGAGCTTAAGGAACTCAAGAATAATGTGCTGGTTGCAAAATACGACCAGGTTGCTTGCAGGGCCTCATTTTATGATGGTATTCTGCAGGATGCAAAAGATCTTGGTCTTGGATCAAGGTACAATATAAGCGTTGATGCATTGCGGGAAAAGATAGGAACTGATCTCGTAGCATTGAAATCTGCTGCAGAAAATGCTGACCGAAAAGGTTTCCTTGATGCGATGCAACTGCTCTTGCAAGATGGTAAAGATGTTGTCTTGACCTATAACGATGTAAAGAACGCGGTCAGGAAAGACAAAGATATGCGTCTGGCTCTAAGGAAGAGTTTTGTTGACAACAAGCAGAAGATGGCAGAATGTCTTCGCGAAAATGCGCTTCATGTTGGCAAGGCACAAATTGATTATGTAAAGGAATGGAGAGCAAGACAGCTTGAGAGGATAAAAAAATTGAAGGAAAAGGGGATTGACACAACCAACATGAGTGATGTTGTTTCAGAGGCTGACGAAAAAGTCTCTGAGCTGGAAGATGCAGTATCTACTGGCGATGGTCAGAACGTAATTGAAAAGGAAAAAGAATTAAGGCAAAGGCATCTCCACATATGGGCAAGGTATCAGGTTGCTTCAATAGATGCGGTTCTTTCAAAAATGAATGACCGTGCGGTTGCAATGGGATACGATGAAGATGTGGAAGATATTCGTGCGTTGCTTGCTGATGTAACCGACAAAACAATGCCTGGAAAAGCCTATGACCAGGGTGATTTCGAGACCGTTGTCAAGGAGCTAAAGGATGCCGCACAAAAACTGAGGGTACTTTATAAAAAGATTACCCAAGGTTCGGCTGCAGCTGCCACACCGATCGAAATAGGCAAGAATTTCACTGGTCCGGCGCCTCCCGAAGGCGGAGTATTGCAGTAGCGTGGTGTTACCATAAATTGAAATCGCAAATGCGATTTCAAATATTTCGAAAACGGAGGTTTTCTCAATGAAATTACTACTTGCAATTATCGCATTGGCAGTGGTTGTAATGCTGTTGTTTGGTTGCATTGGACAGGCAGGGAAAGCAAAGGGTTCTGAAGTTTCGGGTGAGGTTAAAGGTGCGGATACAACCGCAACTGGGGCCTCATCTGCTTCTTCTACTCTTCCCCCGCTTGAACTAAGTGAGGACGAGCTTCCCGTAATTGAGGAGCCTGATTTCTCGTTTGAAAGCACCGATAATGCAATCACAATGCCGGAGAACTAGATATATGTTCTTTTTTTATTTATTTTTTGTTTTATTCTGTTTCCGTTTCCTGTTTTTTCTTTTTCGGTACACCTATTTTTTATTCATGCCCATCCTTTTTAGATACATTTTATATCCTTCTTTCGTCTTCTCAACAGTTGGATCGCAGATTACCCCTCCGTTCCACGGTTTTATCGCATTTTCCAGTCCACTCCAGCTTATGAGGTCATTCGAATTAGCATAGCTTATACCATCTGCACATGTGAACAAATAATATTTGCCATTGATCGATGTTACGTCTGGAACTCCACCAATCGTTTTTATCTCCTGCAATCTTTTGAAGGTTAATCCGTCACTGCTTTCTGCCTGGATAATCGTGTTTCCATGTGAGACAAACATATGCCATGTCCCGTCATCTCTCTTGATAACCGAAGGATCGGTTATAGAAATATCCTCATATCTTATTCCGGGTTCCATAAGCCAATCCTTTCCGTTTTTTGAGATTGCGCTGAATATTCTATTTTTTGGCTGGTCAAAACTATTTGGCTGTCCAATGCTGGGTTCAAATTCTGGTGAAAAGAAAAACAGACGATATGTACCATTTCCGATGCTTACCACGTTCGGGTCCCAAACTTTTTCTTTTGTAAAATTGTAAATTCTGCACTCGCTTTCCGCGAATGTTTTGCCATCTTTTGATTCAATGCATCCAAGCGTATCATAGACAC
>DUGF01000088.1 GCA_013331535.1 Microcaldota archaeon
AATAAATTTTTAGGGTAATCTTATGTTAAAGGGAATAATTTTCGATATGGATGGCGTAATCGTTGATACGCTTGATTTCCATAACAAGGCATTCATTCTGCTATTCGGAGAGTTTGGGGTTTGTCTCACGCGCGAAGACATAAAGAGAACATATGGCAGAACTGCCGCAGAAAATATCCGCTATTTTGCGAAAAAATATGGCATAAAAAGGAATTCAACCGAACTTAATTCGCGCAGAAATGAACTATTTTTGAAATTAATTCTAGGCAAAGTAAAGACAATGCCCGGAGTAGCGGACTTAATCAGGAAACTTCACAAAAACAAATATGTGCTGGCAATTGCTTCATCGTCAGAAAGAGCTGTTGTCGGCAACCTGCTAAGGCATGTTGGCGTGTTTGATTATTTTGAACATATTATAAGCGCGGAAGACGTTAAAAGAGGCAAACCGAACCCAGGCATTTTTCTTGCGGCATCAAAAAGGATGGGACTGAAACCAAGAGAATGTGTCGTCATAGAAGATGCAAGCATAGGTATGAAAGCAGCTAAAAAAGCGGGCATGACTTCGATTATAATTCCCAATGCCCACACCTATAATGAAAATTTTGATAGGGCAGATCTTATTGTAAAATCTGCAAAGGAATTGAACCGGATGGATTGGACAAGAATTTGCAAAATACTATAATTCTACGCCCATACAAATTAGGAATATGCTTTCTTCAAATTTACGCGTTAGTGGCAGGTCTGTTCTTTTGGTTATAGATGCTCAAAATGATATCTGCCACCCTGCAGGTGAATTCGCAAGAAGCGGAAAAGGGGTCAACGGAATAAAAAGAGCATTTGAAAACGGAATTTTACCTATGGTCGAAAAGGCGCGTAGTTGTGGAATTTCGATTGGTTTTATCCGGGCAGAATATAAACAAGGGCAGTTCGAGGCACCTTTTGAAAAATTACTAACTGTAAATGATAGCGAAGCTGATTCAACTTGGAGAATAAGAATCTATCTTGATTTGCCAAAGAACGGAGATGCAATTTTTAGAAAAAGTCAGTACGAACCATTCCATTTTAATGGAATAGACAACGGTTTGGCCGATTGGCTGGCAGGAAATGTAGTCGAAGGTTTTGTACTTGTTGCTGGTTTTACAACAGACAATTGTGTCAAAGCAGGGGTGAACGCACTTGTGGAAAGAAGATACGCGCCCGTAGTTCTGGAAGATTGCGTATCCACGCGCGATTATAAAATAGATGACGGCACACACTATAGAACTATCAGTAGGTTCAGAGAGCATAATGGCATCTACGTTGTACAATCTGGTGCTGTAGAATTAATTCGGTGTTGATTGCAACTTTACTTTTTCTGCAGCGAAATTCTCGGAGGAACGAGCGGCGGAGACAAATTAACAACCCGTGCGATTAATGTTCCGTTCGCACTTCCGCTGTAATTTATTGCATTGAGTATTGTTTCTGCGAATGCCTCTGGCACTTTTTTCTTTGCCTTCCATTCACTTGCGATTTCCTTTGCAAATCCTTTTTCCTCTTTTGTTGCAAGAAGCCCGCGTATAGCAATTTCTCCTACATCATCTTCGTATCTAGCGGTATATTTGTATTTTATTTCAACATTTTCCCCGTCGACTTTTACATCCTCAAGCATGATATCTATATTCAGGCCTTTAATTGCCTCTTCGCTGTTTTTCTTTCCTGTAACTTCATCTATTCTTCCGCCAACAATCATATCAACACCTCAAATTTTGTTTTATGGATTCAACCATACAAATCTCATTATTTTACCGGTTGTAGGTTTAAACTCTAAAACGGCAGTATTATCTCTAGAACACCATTTTTATAATTCGTTCGTTTTTTGGTATGGTTAACATCCTTTGGCAGTTCGAGCACTTTATGGTACTTTCTTGCTCCGTTTAGGGCCTTTATTTCGAGTTTTTTTCCAATTCCTTCAACTAAAATATCCTTGGCATCCGCACCAGGAACTTCTGCGATTACCGTTAGGCCGTTCTTTCCCTCAATAATATCTATAAGCGGCTCTCTTTCTGTTTCCGGCATTTCCGCACTTCCCTGCTGCACTATCGGCGCTGACACAGTACCCTTCGCATTTCCGAACTCCCGTATTATTGGTTTTCCATCTTGTCCCATTCTTATAGAAAACCCATGAACCATCATGTTTCCTCTATCTTGTGCCATCCGTTCAAATTCGCTGATGTTCAAATTAGGCATCATTCGCTTGGCAAGGTCTTCCATTTCTTTTCGCATTCTTTCGAATTCTGCGTCAATGCCCGCTGGATTGTTTGAATTCATATTGTTGAAAAAGAATCCCCGTTTTTCTTTATTGTCCATGGAATCTTATTTTTCTTTTGCGTATTTAATTCTTTGGTGAGAAACCCTTCTGGTGGTCTTGTGGAAACAAAGCCGGTTGCTGTCGGAGACGAATTACAGGTAACAATAGAATCCGAAGGTGGACGAGGAGACGGAATAGCGAAAAAAGATAATTTTGTCATATTTGTCACAGGCGGAAAAAACGGAGAAACCTGCAAAGTAAAAATAACCGCGGTAAAAAGGACTTTTGCCACTGCTGAAAAGGTTTGAGGCGTCTTTTATTGGCTAACGTGAGACGCGATTTTATCCTGCGCAAATTTGAACAAAATATATCCTGCATCAAACATTATTATCCCGATGAAATATTGTGGCATTCCTGCAAATACAAAAAGGAATGCGACTGCTTTCAGGAATACGCGATATAGTGTAAGGAACGCATACGTGCCTGTGAATTTTAGTTCATCAATCGCTGCCGGAATAATAAATATCGCGAAATGTTCTAATTTGAGTCCGTTTATCCCAAGGAGCAGGAACACCACTGCTGCAACTGCAATCGCGAGTCCATGCGTTGCCTTGTCAACTTTTCCGGTTAATACCTGCGCAACTATCGCGGCAAGGAATATGTTTGAAAAATCAGAGCCGGATATCACGAACCCAATAAGTAAACCTGAAATAAGCGCGAGTGGCCATTTGACGATAAGCGAACCCTTCAACTCGTCCTCTATCCAATCCACTGATTTTATGAGAAAACCGGAAAGGAAGGAAAGGAGGTAGAAGAGCATATACACAACCAACCAAGTGACCAATATTAGTTCTTGCATAAAGGATTATATGGGTTATGTTCTATGGGTTCTATTTGAGGTGATGGAATGGTTGTACAGGCTAGTTCTGAAGCAAGGAGACCAACATTAGTTGTAAGAGTGGCTGCGGCGATGGTGCCATTAGTTCCAATGACACGGAAATTCGCAGAAAGGATACTGGCTGAAATGCCCACTAGAAAACCAAGATATGGATTCGAAGAAGAATATGTAGATTCTGTTTTTGGAGATGTTCGGGGATATCCGGATTATTTGCTTATGTCTACTCTTGATGTAGCCAGACGGGCGTATGGGAAATATTCTTCTTCACGGGCAAGAGATTTGCTTTTGACAGGACAGGTAAAATGCTTCCATGCAACGGTTATTCTTGCATCGAGATTAACAAATCCCGAAGATGCGAAGGCAGTGCTGGAATCCGGGAAGATAACGGATTCGGATGTAAAAACGATGATTCGGTATAATTTGGAGAATCCGGAACCTATTGAACCGAAAGGGGTTTGGAATAGATTCGTACAAAGACTCGTACGGAATTATGAGGTGTGATGGTTGCTCACGGATTTAGAGATTGCCAAAGCAGTTGGGCACGGAAATAAGTTTGGAGGATATGTTTACTACTTACAGGCTCCAGATATAATAATCGGAAACACAATCGTCGCATCCCCGTCAACTGTTACTGCATTCACGGTTTTTGCCTTCTCACTTATTTTTCCCCATGAAACTGCCTCCTGTGTCCTTGCACCTGAAAGCGAGCCGTCCCACGGTGAGGCGGTTGTAACATAAACTGCGTAATCAAGCCCGCCGCGCAGGATGTTTACCCCTATTGTGTGATGTTTTGAAATCCCACCACCGAGAACGATTGCACCGGTCTTGTTTGCCGTAAGAACCGTTTGTGCGAGTTGAGGCATATCTTTCGTAACGTCAATCCCAAAATCCCTGCGCTTTGCCTGTTGCTTGAAGAAGTATGCCTGAAGCCCAACCGCAGAGTCGGTTATTCCAGGGCAATAAACCGGAATATTGTTTCGTGCGGCCCAATACAAAAACGAAGATGAATTGTTTTTTGATTTTCCCAGATCTTTTCCTATTTCTCTTGCAATCTCGCTCGGAGAACAGGTATGGTTTTTATTTGCTGCATAAAGCCGCTCGAAAACGGGTTTTATCTTTCTTTCGAGCAGTTCGTATCGTTCATTCGGAATTAGAATATTTCCGAGACGATTGATCCCCTTGCGGTGCAATTCCACGTCATCCATGAAAAAGTCTCCGATATAGTAGGCGTCATACGCTCTAATCAGGTCGTGGTCAAGCGACCCGCCAGCAGTTATTATCACATCAACGAATTTGCGTTTGCACAATTCCGCGAAAATGCCTCGCAATCCACTTGCAACCATGTTGGATGTGAATGATAAGAATACCGTCGCCCGATCTTTCTTCATTCTTTTGATTATTTGAACCGCACGTTCGATTTGGGTTGCCTGAAAGCCAGTGCTAGCAGTAACAGAATCGCCTATTCGGATATCTTTTACAGTTTCCATGTTATCACTTATTCTTATCTTCCGACGTTTTTAAAAGCAATTCCCCTGCCATCGGAAAGTATGAAACCTTGTCCTCATTTACCCAAACATAATAAAGATAATTTCTTATTGACCCTCTGAATCTCTCACGTATCTTATCAAGTATTTCCCTGAATTTTGTATGGTTCTCTACTTCAAATTCCACTTCAATGTCCGTGCCTCCACCTATGCTTTCATATGCATAGACTGCATTGGGATGTGCTGCGAAATATGCCAGCAGTTCTTTTTTTGAGCCGTAATCATCCAGCTGGAATTCGACCTTGTACCAATAGACTCCCAGTTTTTCAAGGTCAATTTTTGGCCTGAAACCAAGGATTACTCCATTATCCTTTAGCCTTTTGAATCGGTGTTTTACTGCAGTAACACTGAGACCAACTTTACCAGCAAGTTCTACTATTGGAATTCTCGCATCAATCGAGAGCTGCGTCAGTATTTTTACATCTTGCTCATCATACCTCACAAATACGCGCCTGCCAGAGATAATTGTTTGCACTCCATCCGTATGTTTCTCACTCAGATACTTTTTTCTCCATGAATATATGTTAGAATAAAATGAATCGCGAAGTAATTCTATTTTGTTTCTGAATTTTCCAATGCAGCTGTCCTTGAGCTCATGAAAATCCAGTACATCTTTTACCCAGCATGCAATTCCAAGGTCGTATAACGAGGAGGTTATTCCACCAACCCACCAGAATCGTTTGTGCTTTATGAAAAATTCAATAAGTTCTTTTTCTTCTTCTGGAGGTATGCTTCGGAATTTCAGGAACACTCTCGCGTTCATGAATCCAAGTTTTGTCAAGTCAATGATCGCATAATACCCCTTTATCAGTCCAATTTCGGTCATTCGTTTTATGCGGTATCCGACTACTTCTTTGCTTGCCCTTACTTTCTTGGCAATGCTGGACACGGGTTGTCTTGCATTGAGATCCAATGGGTAAAGTATCTCCCGATCTTTTTTATCTAGTTCCATCATATTCTATTTATCAGCTATTAAGTTTATAAAATTTAGTTTTTTGAGAAGAAATTCTTGTAAAGGTTTTAAATATAAACTACATTGCAATATCTAAGTGATAATTAACATCTAAGGTGAATAGATTGAACATTGAATCTGCATTCGAATCCACCTGCAAAATCCTGTTCGGCATGCCAGTCGGAACGCTGAATGAGTTTGACCCTTACCTGCGCGAGGCGACAGTCGGAAAAGAGGTCAAATCCAGCATATCTGGCAAGCTTCTCAAGGTATTATCAAGCAATTACCCGGACAACGCACGGTTTTTCGATTATAATGCGGAGTTTGGCAAATTGGCCTCGCTTTCCAAACTGTCCAAGCCACTTAACATAAGCCAAATAAAAGACATCGACTCGCTTTTCAGCGCAGTAGAGGAAAAAATAATCTACAGTGGAAACAAAGTTCTCGGGAACTCAAACGACGTTTATGATTCCGACGATGTTGTGGACGGATCCTTCGTCAGCCATTCCACATATCTCAGAAACGGAAAATTCGTTTATTGCTGCTATCTCATGAATGAGCCGGAATATTGTTTTGGTTCTGCCTCAAGCGGTCAATCGCAATATATCATGCGCTGTTTTTACAACAACACACTTAAGCGTTGTTTTGAGTGCTGCACATCTGTTGGTAGTTCCGACCTTTACTTTTGCTATAATCTGATTGGTTGTCATGACTGCCTATTCACATTCAGCGTGCGGAACAAAACAAACATGATCGCAAATGTTCAGCTGAGCAAGGAACAATACGCGGAACTGAAGAATAAACTTGTAGGCGAAATTGCCGAGGAGTTGAGATCAAAGAAAAAGCTCGGATATTCTATAATCGATCTCCTGAACCGGAACTACGACTAGGGGGCGACTCAAATATGGCTTTCCATGAAATTGAAAATGAATTCCGCACTACGACTCGCCTGTTGCTGGGCACCGAACTTAAGAGTATTGATGATCATAGTGAATGGCTTGGCAGGCGAGTCCCACTTCCGTTTCCATCCAAATCAATCTTAAGCGGAAAAGAGGTCTGGCTTCCTCCGCCATTAAGCTTTCGCAATACTTGTTTCACAACCAAGCGAGTTATTTCCATGGAAGAAATGAACAAAGTAAACACGTCCCCATTTTCACCAGAGGATTTGAAAGGTTCAACTATGGACAGCATAGTGCAAAAACTAATCAAACCTGTTGTTTATGTTGCCGGGAATTTCCGCTATCAAGAGCACAAGAACGTTGAAAAGTGTAGCGGAGCTGGTGGGGGAATCAATCTTTACTATGGTGAAGACCTTTACCTTAGCATAAAGAACGTTGCATATTCCAACTACGNNAATTCTGCATTCATGCGTATAATTCAACAAATATTACACGCTGTTTTGAAGTAGATGGCTGTGCAAATTCCAGCGATCTTTATTTCTGCCACAATTGTGAGGGAATGAGCAACGCAATACTTTGTTTTAATGCAAAGAATTTGAGATATGCCGTTGGCAACGTTGAGGTTGGCAGGGAAGAGTTCGAAAGGATAAAGAAGATGCTGCTTGGATACGTTACCGAAGAGCTGAGAGTAAAAAAGACGTGCGGAATCGATATTTATTCCATTAGTTGCCAATAAGAAAAAACAAAAAATCAAAAGAATAAAAGCAAAAAAGTAAAGAAAAACCTCTCTCGGAGCACTGATTTACACCAGTTTAATCCCCATCGCAAGAATTAATCCAGCAAACACAAGTGAAACAGTATTCACTACTTTGATTAACGCGTTTAGTGCCGGACCGGCCGTATCCTTTAACGGATCTCCAACTGTATCCCCGACAACCGCTGCTTTGTGAGTATCGCTTCCTTTTCCCCCATATTTCGGATCAGTTTCAACAAGCTTTTTTCCATTATCCCATGCCGCACCTGCAGTGCACATCATGAGCGCAAGAAGGAAACCACTTGCAATGACACCGGCCAACAATCCGGCAAGAGCATGTGCTCCAAGCAGGAATCCGACCGCAAGAGGACTAAGAACCGCAAGAAGGCCGGGAACTGTAAGCTCTCTGAGTGCGGTTTGCGTGCTTATGTCAACACATCTTGCATAATCTGCCCTTCCTGTTCCAGCCATAAGCCCGGGTATCTCCCTGAATTGTCTGCGGACTTCTTCAACTATCTGGAATGCCGCACGACCAACAGCAGTCATAAGGAAACTTGAGAAAATAAATGGCAGAAGTGCACCGATGAATAAGCCGATTGTAACATCAGGCTGTAAAAGATCAACCACAGTTAATTTTGCCTCCTCTGCAAATGCTACAAATAGTGCTAATGCACCAAGTGCCGCACCTGCAATGGCAAAACCTTTTGTAGTTGCCTTGGTGGTATTTCCAACCATATCAAGCGCATCCGTAACCTCTCTGATATTTGATGGAAGCTTGCTCATTTCCGCAATACCGCCAGCATTATCTGTAATCGGACCAAATGCATCTATTGCGATTACCATTCCACTAAGAGAAAGCATTGATGCCGCAGCAAGGGCAACACCGTATAGCCCCCCCAACTTGAATGAAATTGCGATTGCTACAATGATAACCAAGGCTGGAAGAACAGTGGATTGCATTCCAATAGCCAAACCCTGAATAAGATTTGTTCCTGCACCGGTTTTGGCTGCATCTGCAATTGATTTTACCGGGCCATATTCCTTGCCTGTGTAATATTCCGTGATGATGAACATCAATGCAGTTACGATTACTCCGACAACCACTGTTAGATATAGGTTAAACATACCTGCTGTGCTGCCCATAAAATAAAATGCAAGCACGAGCATTATGATTGATGAAGCACCGATTCCTTTGTAGAATGCGTGCATTATCTTTGAATTTTTTCCTGCATTCGCACTAAGCTTGACGAAAAAAGAGCCGATTACCCAGGAGATTCCGCCAAGCCCTGCGATTAAAAGAGGGAGAAGTACGAACTGTGGTCCGACTGCTGCACCAAGAAGCATTGCCGCGATTACCGTTACGACAAATGATTCGAATACATCTGCAGCCATACCTGCGCAGTCGCCAACATTATCGCCGACATTGTCCGCGATAACCGCCGGATTCCTTGGATCATCTTCCGGGATTCCCTTTTCAATCTTCCCGACAAGGTCTGCACCAACATCAGCGGCTTTTGTGTAGATTCCACCGCCAACACGTGCGAATAATGAAATAAGTGAAGCACCGAAACCGAACGAAATAAGCGGAACAAGACTGCCGAAAGAATAGTATAAAACGCTAACTCCGATTAATCCGAGGCCGACCAGCGCTGTTCCGGTTACTGCACCGCCTTTGAACGCAAGCTCAAACGCCCTTGCAATTCCGGACTTTGCACCTTCGGCAACGCGCACGTTTGCACGCACTGCAATCTGCATTCCAATGTAACCCGCAAGAGCGGAGAGTAATACTCCTGCAATGAAAGAGATCCCGCTCGGAATTCCTATAAAGTAGGCTATGAGCGCGAATAATACGATTACTATTGGAGCAAGTGTTTTGTATTGCCTCATCAAAAATGCGTTTGCACCTTCGCTTATCGCTCCGGCGATCTCATTCATCTTTTCGCTTCCCTTTGCAGCGCGATTCACTGAAAATGCAAGCCATGCCGAATAAATCAAAACTACAATACCGGAAACAAATGCAAATAACATCTCATTCATAGAAGATTACCTCCGATTTTTTGATTTGACTATACTAATTCTAGGCTAATCGTCAAAACAAAACTTGAGAATATAGGAAGAATATGTTTAAAAAGAACTAACAACGAGCGGAGTAAAAAAGAACCATGAATAGTTCATGAGAAGCGCCTGCTAATTGCACCCATATGCCCTCTTCTTTTAAACTCGGCAAAGAGTATGGTACCAACTACGACTGCAAGCACGAGAAGGCTCCCGTAAGAGAAGCGGTCGATTAGATATTCGACCGGCCTGTCATAGAAAAAATAACGAATCGTAATTTTCAGGCCATGTATGAGCACGCTGAATAATATCCAGACTACAAAAAGGTTTTTTAGTCCAAATTTATGCCTTTCGATGAGCGTGAATACGGAAATTGCGACCATCAGTTCCCATGCGATTTGGGTTAGGTTTATTACAAACCAGTATTGCGGATATTTCTCAGTCAGGGGAAGTGCAATCGTATACTGGGAGATTACGATTAGAATCGAAACCAACAGGTAGTGCTTGATTGGAAAGATATACTCCGAAACCGGCTTTCCGAATAGCATCATCAAAATCTACCGCAACTAGATGCCCCGTTTCGCCATCCGGTTTTCTTCCGGCATTCCTGCAACATCCAATCCTTTCATCGCATCACCCAAACCTTCTGAGGCCTTTGCAACCGCATATGGGTCCTCGAAATGCGCAACCGCATCAACAATTGCCTTTGCACGCTTTGCAGGATCTGAGGATTTGAATATTCCAGAGCCGACGAATACGCCATCTACTCCGAGTTGCATGCACAATGATGCGTCCGCAGGAGTTGCGATTCCGCCCGCGGCAAAATTAAC
>DUGF01000092.1 GCA_013331535.1 Microcaldota archaeon
AACAAAAAGTGCGAAATAAGCACCCTGAACAGATACCAAAGATAAACCATAAAGAGCCGTTAGAAAGGCCATAAATGTGTTTAAAGACCATTTAAGCGATTCTCAAGAATAAGCATGAAAAGGGCGAATGCCGAGAGTTGAACTCGGTCCGAGAGCTCCACAGGCTCCCATGCTAACCGTTGTGCTCTATTCCACAAAGGGATAGACCTACACTATCGTGGCCGAAGTAGTAATTAGTTTTTTCTCAACCAAACTTCTTAAATGGTTGCCTTCACCCTGTATAAATGATAATTCCTTGACCCCGCTCTCCTCAACGTATCTTTTCAGGTCATTAAAATCGGCATGGTCGCTCAAAGGGAACGCAGTATCTGTATCAAACCTGTGAGTAAGCGCCCACCCAGTTGCAACAGCACAAAGAGTTTTCCTTCCGAATGCTTCGGAGAGTCTCCTACAGAAGTATCGAGTTGCCTTTCGCATGGGAACGATTGCAACGAACGAATCCCGCATCGCCTTTTCTGCCTCATCTGTTCCTACCTCAAACCAATCAAGTTTTACCCCAAACTTTTTATAGACATCACAGAACCGCGCTGCTTTTTCCGTAACAAGCGGAACGACTTTAGAGTATTCGTTGAGTATTTTTACAACTTCCTGGGCCTTGCCAAGATCATAGGCTCCTATTACAAGATTACAATTGCGATTATCATTAACCCATTTTGAGATTGAACTGCAAACGTCATCATAGCTGGGAAAAACATACTTTGGATCTGCATAGGTTGCATCAAGAACGAGCTTGTCGCATTCAGTTGGAACCTCACATCCTTTAACGATTATATTATCGGAGAGCGAAATATCCCCTGTATAAACAGATACCGTCCCGCTTTGTTCATCTTCAACAAGAAGCTGGCGTGAACCAAGAATATGACCGGCATTTAGAAGTCGAGCACCTCGCATAAGTGGAACGAACTCTCCGGCAAGATTTGCAAGCGCGATTGTTTCCTCGCTTGCGATTATACTGTGTTTTTTGCTCCGCTTTACGCCATTGACGTGATCGGAATGGGCATGAGAGATAAATGAAATGTCACCATTTCCATTGTCCAGGGCAATGATTAGTCCATTATGGGAGAACTGCATAAACGCAACTCGCATGCAAGAATTAAATTAATAGTGCCTTATAGTTCCAACGTTTCGTCTTCATCTTTTTTGTATCCGCTTTCAAGAACACGACGCAGAATCTTCGCACGTTTCTCTCCGATGCCTTCAACTTCAGAAAGTTCCTTTTCCGAAGCTAGCATAACATTTTCAAGATTTCCAAAATGTTCCAGAAGACGCTTTGAGGACTTAGGACCAAACATAGGAAACGGTTCAAGAACCGCACGCTGGGTTTGTGAGATCGTAAATGTCTTTCTTTTTGGAAAAAAGCTTATCTCGCTTTTTCTATCTTTTTGCTCGTGCTTTGCAATTGCATGAACAAGCTCTGCCGTTCCTTCTGAATTTCTAGTGAAAAACAAACCAGCCCCAAAATCAGAAACAACCGAGGCATAAGCACCAAGAAGAGCTGCGCGGTTTATCCGACAGAATGATTCTTCACCCTCAACGATTATTATGACATGGGGATAAACAGAACCAAGATTATGCAACTGTGAAAAAAGTCTTCTGTCAAGAATTGAATTCTCGAAATCTTCCCGTGTTTTTCTCTCAACAACAGTTTTATCAGAACATAGGAAATCCCCAAGGTCCAGGGTCTTTTTCTCAACAGTTGCTCCAATGCCAGAGAGCAATCTAATGAAATTATCTGACTCACGTGCATCGATCACAATATGTGGGGGAGTAGGATTCACAGATGACATATGATCACCAAAATACTCTAATCAACAGACTGAAGATACTCGAAAATTTCGTCAAAGCGGATGCTGCACCCAGAGAATTTTATCTTGTAAAGCGCGCAATTTACCGCGTTCTTTTTTGAATCCGCGCCAAATCCATCAAAAAAACCGTTCTCATATGCAAGCATTACCATCTCGCTGCTTCGCAAAACGCGCATTCCCGAAGTCAGACTTGAAAAGCTGTGCATGCTTTCGTTGTTGAGAAGAACGCTAACTCCGAATTCGTGTTCGATGTGCTCTTTAATCCTGAATGGGGCTTCTATCAACATACGAGTAGTACGCTCATCTATCAGGATATCCTTCACGTCCAGTTCATTTGCAAGTGCGATCATTTCTGCCTCACCTAGATGAAGCAATTTCATTGGTTTTCCTTTTACATAAAGCATATTATTTGCAAGCTCTAAAACTCTGGCTGCTTTCTCCCTGACATTCATATCAATCCGTGAAACAATTCCATCCTTGACAAGGCGTTGTATTTTTACTGCGGAAAACAAATATTGCTTAAGGTCGGAATTCAAAGGACGGAGTATAGTTTCATATTCCACAGATGGCGGAATTACAAATTTCAGATTTGATTTGGAATGGAAAAAAGACAAAACATTGTCAAGACAGGAATCGGTAAGAGAAATCAATGCACTCGAATCACACAAAACTGCACGTTCATTCATAGGATCACCAGATAATCTATCGCGAGATTAGATTGCGCGCATTCTTGATGCGTTCCAACACTGTCTTTTCATCTTTTACTCGATCAAACATCATTGTCTTTCCGGCATAATCCATTATCTCCTGCTTTTCAACCCCGGCCATTTCAGAAGCAAGACCTAGTGAAACACCCTGAGCGTACATCGTAGCAGCAACCTTTAGCCTTCCTTTGCTCATTAAATTAGTCAAAAACCTGGGATCATCTTTTTCAAGATTACAAACAGATTCTGAAAATGATGTTAGGCAGTCATCCCAGCTCTTTTCAGAGTATTCTTTGGAACATTTCACAAGAGCATCTAATACTCTGTCAATATCTTTCATTTGTTTGTCATACTGCCTGGTGAGAAATCTCTGTTTGGAAGTAATTTTGGAAAGAACATAAGAGATTACTGCAAGATCATAATTTGGTTTTGTGAAATCCACGCCAGAAGACCTTAGAACTCGGTCGTTTAGTTTCCTGAGTTTTTTCGGATTTCTTTTTTTGAAGGCAGAGACTATCTCTGTTGAAATATCACATAGAAAGTCCATGCAATGCATAAACTGATAAAATTAATAAATGCCACGGAACGACCAAGCGCTTCACCCTTCGGGTTCGCGCGGATCATTGCAGCAAAGCGCTTCGCATCTGCTCGCGCGGATCAGTACTACAAGAATCACGCTGGAATCATTTGCTCTCTCGACCATCGCATTCTAAAGGATCGAGGAACAAACGCTTTGACATCTATGATGTCAAATTTTGACGCGAAACACGTCAAGGCTTTGAAAAATGCCTTCAATTTTCAAATCGCAGTGAAAACACGAATTTTAGTGGTAGATAAACGTATGTAATAGACAAAAAACAGTAGAAAATACAAACCTTTATAAAACCTATCATGATATAATCATGATTGTTGCGTGATTTTCTCGCAACAGAAACACAACACAATCGCGAACAATCGCGACAAGATCAGACCATGGCAATACAGGATTGCGGGGATATTCATGCACAATACAGAAAACATATATAAATCTAATGTTCCGGCCTCGGGCATTAGGGATGAAATCAAACAGGACATTGAACAAAACATGGCAAAATTCAATGACCCGGTCGTAATCGGGGAAATGCTCTACAAGGTCCTTCAAGAAAGGGAAAACACCAACCGTATACTCAAGAACATCCTTTCAAAACTGGAAACAATGGAAACCCGCATGCACGGCGAAACAGGTACGCCTCCAACCAAAACCGAGGTAGCACAAGTGAAACAGCAAACCCAGGCAGTGAAGGAAATACTGTTGCCAGAAATCGACGAAGCAATCTATGAATTCGTGAAAAAACTAGGGAAAACAACCGCAGAAGAAGTTCGTGCGGAATTCAAGTATAAAGGAAAAAACGCGGCGTGCGCGCGGCTCAACAGATTGTTTGAGCTGAACCTGCTTGGAAAAAAGCAGGTTGGAAAAAAAGTATACTTCATGCCAAAACAATAGAAAAGGCAAGGAAGACCAGGTTGGAAACACTCTGTGTTTTCGACAGCTGGGAACGTTTCTACGTTCCCGCAATTGGGGGCGGGTGATACCTCCCACCCATCTCAAAAAGCAATTTAACTTTTTGAACCCGCCCCCTAAACCTCCCTGAACCCTTTTGACTTAGAAAGCATTAGTGCAAAAGCGCTCCGGCGGAAAAACCATGGAGAAGCATAAATCACTTGAACTAATTTTTACAAAACAAGATATAACCAGATTATAGAATCCAGATAAAATATTCAAGATCAGAAACCAAAAACTCAAGACTCAGAACTCAAAATCCAAAACGCTAAACACTAAACTCAAAACAATATCATGCAGTCTCAGGCCCAGGCTTCACAGCACTTGTTCCGTGATCCGAAGCTCCTGCCTTCCACCAGCTCCCGTATTTCTCCCCAAGCTGGTCCTCAACGCTCTTTGAATTACGAATTGCATATTCAATATGGGATTTTTCAATGATTGTACTTGATTCCGAGATTGCTGAATCCCCTGCGAGTTTTATTATTCCGCTAAGGTTTCTCAGGCGCAAGGTGATTCCATTTGCATCATCAATGCGTTTTGCTATCGCCTTTGCCTCATTCAGAAGTTCAGCAACCGCATCCGAACTTGCATGCGGGATTTTCAAATCAGTTGAAATCTCCTGTGCGCAGAATTGAGCAATTTTTTTCCTGTTCTCCGGAGTATCTGGCATGTGAGTATTCATTAACAATTCGTACCCATCACCGCGGATTCTGGAGCGTAATGGAGGAATAAGCTGCGGAAGGTCGTTGATATTTATTGAACCAACCAGAATGAAATTACATGGAACATTATCAACGCGAACGCTTGCTCCGGTACTGGTTGGATTTCTCCCGCTTATCGGAAAATGCTTATCCTGCATGGCAGTCAAAACATGCTTTTGCAAATGTGTCAGGGTAGCTAGCTCGTCTATGAAAAGAACGCCTTCGTGGGCTTCATGAACCGAACCAGGAACAACACGGGTATATGGAAGGCTTCCGAGATTTGGATGAATTCCATATGGATCATGCCTCACATCTCCAAGCAATTCGGTTTCGCTTGCCCCGCTTGCCTGCACGAATGTGGAACGTTTCAATGGAAGGAGAAGCTTTTTTAATTCCCGTTTAATCTCGCTCTGCATTTTTCTCTGATCTTCTGGCAAAAGAATCCGGACCATATCATTTACAGTTCTTTCATAAACAATTCGCTCTTCAATTCCACCGGCATTTACACGGCCGGTTACAACATGATTCGGAATTCCGCTCAATGGAGAAGTCACGTTAAGCTGTCCTGACTCGACGATTTTCTCCTCATCTTCCGGACGCTTTGATGCACCGCAATGCGGACATAAAGGAACGGAAGCTGAACTCAGACCTGCGCAACGATTGCATCTGAGAAAAAGCCGTTCTGCAACAAATGCCGGAACTTCGGATGGATGAATAACCTTGCCATATTCTCTTTGAATCGTTGTTTCCTGCGCCTGTTTGCCAGGAGTAACTACCTGTATGAATGGACGCTCGGGATTCTGCGCATTATGAACAACAAAAATTTCCTGAGACGGAGATGGTAGAACGCTTGCGACTGCCTGTGCAATCATGCTTTTTCCGGTTCCGGGCGGACCGACAAGAAGAAGATGGCGACGCTGCCTTGAAACCATGCGGGCAATGCGCACTGCCTCATCCTGACCAATGATTTTGTCAAATGGGTCTCGAGGAATAAGTACATCCGCAGTTATTGCAAAATCGAATTTAGATGACATAAGTTCGCTCCGGGAATTAAAGTTAAGGTTTAAGTTCGAGTATCTTTTTCAACACAACATCAACCGGATAAGCACCCTCAAGTTCCAGGGTTTCGTTTATCACAGTCTTTGGAACACCCATAACATTGTATTTCTCGCTAAGAGCAGGAAATTCGGTGACCTCGACCATATCTCCGGTTACATTTGGATTAAGCATTGCAAAATCGTGCGCAAGCTTTACCGCTGGCGGACAGTACGGACACTGTGGGGTTATAAATACCTGGATATGAACCGGAAATGAGATCGAACGAACCTGCTCTTTTAAATCGCTGGAGATTTTCGGTTCTCCGCGCGACAGATCTATAATATCCGAGAGAAACGTTGACATTTCATATCCTGCAGGAAGGCCAAAATAGCGAAGAAGACCCATCTTANNCCCATCTTAGAAGAGCCTGTTTCAAGAATTATTGCAGGTGTCTTCTCAATTTTGTATTTCTTTGCTTCTGCAGCATGTGTACTAAGCAGATATGATTTCACAGTAAGCTTTGGCGCAACAGATTGAATTTCCTTAAGAAGATTCTCTGCATCCTTGCAATATTCGCATCCATCCTCTGCTGTAAAAATAATCGCAGTCACTGGATTAGTCATTTCCTTCAATTTTGCTCCAATTTGAGAGAGCGTACCTTCATCAATTACTGCCATTGCACTACCTCCTTTATTTTTGTAATACTCAACTTATTCTATTTCAAACGATGCTGAAACCGAAATCGAGATATCTATCGGAGATGAGGAAATCTCAGTTGGAGCGCTTTCGGCCATAACTGCTTTTGCCATTCCGTCATATTCATAAGAGGATTGTTGATACGGAGAATAATAAGACTCTGAAATCTGAATTGGCTTGAGCAATTTTGAACCTGCAGCAGTTGCAATCTTCTCGGCCTGTGATTTTGCTTTTTTCACAGCCTCTGTGAGAAGTTGGGATTTCACCTCTTCCTGCGTTGAATCTTTAAGACCGAATGAAATTGAACCAACAGAAGTCGCACCACCAGAAACCGCGGCATCAAGATATTCGCCAATCTTCGATGTTTTATCTGTTTCTAGCTTAAGCATGTGGGATGTTTTATACCCTATAATTTTTTCATCCCAGATCTTTTCGTCATCCTTGCATGCCAGGGTTAAATCAATGCAATGCTTCCAGGATTTTGTGACTGGATAAGTGTAAAACGAAACCGTCTGAAGCTCTTCGTCAGTTATTCCCTTTGCCTTCAACGCGGAGCGCACTTTTTCCGTAAGCTGCGCGACGGATTCCTGGGCCTCTTTCGCAGTATTTTTCTGTGCGCGTATGGTTAAGCTTGCAGTGGCAAGATTCGGCTGAATGGACGTTTTCGCGGTTCCGGTAACCGAAATCTGATCCTTTTCCGGCTGCGCGGAGACGTAAATATTTTGTTTTGAGCCGCCAGTTGCTCCGAAATATGATAAAGAGTAGGTTGTCAGTAAAACAGAAAGAACTATAACTGCTATAACCATGACAATCTTCTTTGCAAAAAATCCAAAACCAGGTTTTTGACAACAACCAGACTGGGAACCGGTATCCTGACAATGACCCTCACACATAAAAATCCACCGCAGAACTTGATGCATTTAAACTATATAAACCATTGGTGGGTTTAACCACCCAATCTCCTTAACAACGACTATATTTATAAAGATTGTTATAGTAAATATAATGTTATTACCGGTGGGGGGTGGTTATGACCGGTGTGGAGTGGAATGAGAAAGAAGAAAGGCTCTTTCGTTTCCTCAGAACAACCACCATAAGAGACAGCATTAAAAAAATCAAAATATTTCTCCTTCTTAGAAATTGCAGTGACGGAAGAATGCTTCTTGCAAAAAAGGAAACAAACGGGACATATACGCTTCCATACAAAGAAGTGGAGACCAGTTCTGAATGTGATATAGGTGAAGCGATTATGGGATTATGCAGGGAAAAGGCAAGCATAGGAGTTATTGAACAATTGAAATATCTGGGAAAGCTGATTTTGAAGAATGATAATGGAAACCACTGTCCGGAGAATGTCCGCGGTTTGGTTTTTTCTGCATGCACAAGGATTTCAGATGAAAGGCAGCTCGTACCTAATTCCGCAATATGGACAACCGTAGAAAATTCCAGGAATTATCATACGGATGATGTCGTGTTTGAGGCAGTGAAAAGGGAGATTGAGACTGAGGAAAGGTAATAAATTGCTCCTGCCGGGATTCGAACCCGGGTCCCCAGAGT
>DUGF01000043.1 GCA_013331535.1 Microcaldota archaeon
AAGAGGGCAGTTCAAAATTAATGGAATACTATTGTATAAAGGGAGCTGCCGGAGATACGATCGGAAAGGATTACACCGAATGTCCGCAAGGATATTCATGTTCCGGCGGTGCATGCGTAAAAATACCTGCGCCCGTCGTTGTAACCTGTAAAGATTCTGACAATGGAAAGAACGAATACCTGAAAGGAACGGCTGCACTTTACAAGGATGGCAAGCTTGCTACCGAGTTCACTGATTACTGTCCGTCAAAGAGCCAGTATGTTGAATATTATTGCAAATACGATGAGATGGATAAAGAGTATGAAATTGGGTCAACGCCAAATACTAACTGTCTCGAAGGTTATCATTGTCTTGATGGTGCTTGCGTGAAGAACCCGGTTGTCACCCCGAAAACAACCTGCAGTAATGATGTTGACGGCTATAATATCTACAAGAAAGGATATGTTATGGTGACTGATTCCTCATTGCCAAACGAATCGCCATATTATTATGATACCTGTTATGATGGAAATACGGTTGTAGAAACGCTGTGCAAGGATGCGCAGACATATGGTTCGCAGGCTGAGAAATGCCCTCAAGGATATTCATGTTCTGGTGGTGCGTGTGTGAAGCCAACTCCGATTCCAACCGAAGTTAAGTGTACTGATAGTGATGGCAAGAACATTTACACAAAAGGCACTACAAAGGGTTATGATGATTCCAAGAGCCAGGTGATCATTTCCGAAGACTATTGCGCTGAGAAGAGCGGTGGAGCACAGGTGAAAGAAGGCGCATATGTTGTAGAGGAATTGTGCGGTGCTGAAGAAAAAGTTAGTGCGTATTATTACAAATGTCCGGAAGGATTTGCATGCAGCGATGGCGCATGTGTTCAATCCGGGGAAGAACCAAAGCCTGCCGAACAGTCTGCTTGTATGAAAGACAGCGATGGCGGGAAGAATATCTATGTAAAAGGCGAAGTAAGCGGTTATGATAAGGATGGCAATCCACGAAAGGCAGAAGACTACTGCAGCTCAAAGATTCAAGTAGTGGAAGTATACTGCGATAACAAAGAAGCACAAACAAGCTGGCTAGATTGTCCGGATGGATATGCCTGCGATGATGGTGCGTGCAAGAAATCAGAAAAGCCGCTTTCGCCTGCAGTATGCAAAGATTCTGACAATGGTCAGTCACCTTATGTCTATGGAAAACTTTATTATCAACCAAAGGGCGAACAGACTGGAAAATCTGTAGCTGATTATTGCGTCGGAAGAACAAAGGTTCAGGAATTCTACTGCACAGGAGTTGATGGAAATGTTCCGCAGTATTACTGGTTTGATTGTCCACAAGGATACCTTTGCAGTGAAGGTGCATGCCTAAAGCAAAAGGAAGAAACCAAAACCTCGTGCAGCGATGATACTGATGGTGAAAACGTCTTCCATAAGGGAAGCGTGAAATATGTTAATCCGGAATTACCGACCGCTACTCACTATTATCTTGACAGTTGCGCTGATAACGATACAGTCTGGGAGGCATACTGTTCCAAGGATGTTTATGCATACAAACAACTTGATTGCCCATCAGGTTATAGATGCAAAGAAGGTGCCTGTCTGCAGACAACAACCGTACCTGTTCCTTCAGATGCAAAAGCATACTGCCAGGATTCAGATGGCTTTAATCTTACTCAACTCGGAAGGGTAATCTACAAATCTGCGGGCGAAAAGAAATATCTTGTAGAGGTTGATGAATGTATTGATTCAAACCGCGTGCTTGAAAACACGTGCGATGGAACAGAGCCGAGAAGGTCGGCATATGCCTGTGATAACGGGTATTTCTGTTCAAATGGTGCATGTGTGAAGGCGGAAATACAGCCCGCACCAGAACCAATCGTGAACGGAACTGCTACTGCGAACGAAACGCAACCAACCACGACAAATGAAACTCAACCTCAACCAACCAATGAATCAACCCCCGTTGAGCAACCAAAACCTGTTGAAAATGAAACTACGCCTTTAGAACCTGAAAAATTCACGTACAATCTTGCATTGACCAACAAATGGGGACTTTATTCATCTCCTGTATCTGAAGGTTGGGGATTTGCAAAGATTTCAGAAACCGATTGCGGTGAAAATGACACGGTTATCTATGCATATTATGCACCGCTTAAGGCATATCTTAAATATCCTGCATTGAAAAAAGGCGGATCACTTGTTGCAGGAGGGCAGGGTCTTTGGATAAAGAAGACCACCGAAGGTTCGTGCAAGGTTGAATTGAGCGGAACAAAGAAACTGACACTCGTGGGTGCATATTTGTATGATGGATGGAACCTTATCGGCGCACCTTACAGTGAAACCGTATTTACTGATTTGAAAGGAACCTGTACGGTGGCAAGCGGACCGCACTATTACAATAGCGATAGTGGCGCATGGGAAAACCCATCTTCGTTGTCTCCGGGCAAGGGTTACTTTATAAAGGTAAATGGCGCATGCCAGTTGGGAAGCAGCGCGGACTTGCCTCCGCCCCCTCCTTCGGGATAATCAACGAATTTGTTATTTGAAAAGGTGAAGATTATGAACACAAAATTGCTCGTGATATTTGCGTTGGCAGCAACGCTTTTGTTATATGGCTGCATTGGCGGAACGGCTGCAAAGCCTGATGAAACAAAAACGCCAGCAGAGGTTAAGGGACCTAGTGCTGATGAAAGCGCTCCGCCTGCGCCAGTGACTGAGAAGCCAATTGAGACTCCAGCACCTTCGGTGCCTGCGGACTCTGGAGAAGATGTTCCTCCGTCCCTGCCGGAGTAAAATCAGTTCGTTATCTTTCTTTATTTTTTAGTTTCTTTTTTTATTTCCTTTCAGTTTTTCCGCTTTCTTCAGGATTATTCCATTCAAAGTGCCCTTGCTTTCTTTCCCGCACTCGTAAGCCCGCGGTATGCACGCCTTTTCGAGCGCAGCATTGGAACTTCATCTGCAAGAAGTGCAGGGTCTCCGAGAATTACCTCAAAGAATTTTTTGGTTCCGTCTTCTCCTACCCAATAAGAATTAATTACTTCCAGGTTCTGGAATTTTCTGTTTGCCCTTTGCTCTGCAATTGCCTGATGAGACAATCCAGGAGAAGTAAGTAAATAATTGTGTCTGGCTTTTCTTCCACCCATTGGAGTTCTTCGCCTTCTTCGTCCTTTGTCTACTCTGGCGCGAACAATAACATATCCTTTCTTCGCCTTGTAGCCAAGAGTTCTTGCCCTTGCAATGTTGGTGGGTTTTTCCACGCGTTCAATTGCAGGTCCATGTCTCCATCCGATAAGTCTTTTCTTGTAACCATCATTCCTTTCCTTGTATGCCTTTTGCATAGATTCTCGTATGTATTTGTATGCACCCATATTCAATTACCTCCGTATATTATACCGTTCAGGCATCACTAATTTTTGAGTTAGCCCACATCCTCGGAGTCTCTACATAGACGTAATCTTCTATTTGATACGAGCCGTTTAAAAAGGTTTTCTTCGTATATTCAGAACCAGTTCAGTTCTTAGGATTTAGCATTCTTATCTGAGTTTGTTGGTTCTGAATAGGTCGAGCTGACTTTTAGTTGGCTCTGGATATTTGGAACATTAACGAATTCTAATCGCGGTGCATTCTATGCATGAGAAACAAAAAGACGATCAGTCAGAATTTATGAAGACTGTGGACGAAATACGTCGTGCTGAATCTGCTGCAGAAAAAATCCGCACAGATGCAAAGGAAAAGGCAGACGATGTCCTGAAAAAAGCAAAGGAAACAGTGATGAAAATAAAGCAGGAGACTTCTGAGAACTGTGTTCAGGAGAAAAACAAGCACATTCAGAAAGGAAAAGAGCGAATAGACCAGGAAGTTGAGCTTCTTCTTTCAAAGGCAAAGGCAGAATCCGATGCTGTGAGGGAAAAACGTCTAAAGCAGGCACACGTGGTCGAGTTGTTCAACAATTTCTTATCCTCTTGAGATTTGAAATATCTAAACTATGTTTTGATGTGATTCTTATGCTTCACCCGGTAAAAATGCAAAAAATTCGATTATTCGCATTAAAGCCGGCAGCCGATAATCTCATTCGCGATCTTCATTCTATGGGTATAATGGAAATTTCTGTTTCCCAGCGAGCAGGTGATCTTGAAGAAGGGCGGCCTCTCGGATCTTTTGATGAAATCTCGAAGCAGCATGTTAGAATGCGCGGAATAAAAAATGCACTTCTTCAGTTTTTACCGAAGAATTATGAAACCGGCGCAGGTATTGATTCGTCCGCTATTCCTGATTCGATATCATCCGCGAAAGGAATCACGATTGATTCCCGCCTGAAAGAATTGCAGGAAGAGCGAGCTAAGGTTGAAAATTCTCTTTCTCGATTGAGGGAAGAGCTTCTCCTGGCAAACCGGATTTCCTATTTTGAAAATATAGATTTTACTGCGCTCGAGACAAAGACAACCGGTTCGGTGCTTGGAACTATCCGAAGGGAAAAGCTCGCTGATTTGCAGGAGGCACTTGCCAAAGTGCCTGGTTCTGAATCAGCATTCAAAATGCTTTATTTAATTGAAGGAGATACGGTTCTAGTCCTTATATTATACAAGAAAGGTTATGATCTTGACCCGATTTTAAATGTCGCAGGACTTATCCGGATAATCCTCCCTCAGAATCTCGGTTACCCTCAAAAATATATACTTTGGCTTTTGCATGAAATAAAATCAAATGAAAAGCGAGAGAATGAAATCCAATCTGAGATCTCATCAATGGCAGCAGAACATTATTCTCGTGTTTCTGCACTTGAATCACAACTATCTGTCGAAGCAGATCGCGCGGAAATCGCATCCCATTTCAGTTCAAGTAACTTAGTATTCATTATAGAAGGATGGCTGAAAAAGGCGGATGTTGCGGTGCTCGAAAAGAGCCTTGGCAAGTATGATGGAAAAGTCCAACTGCAGGAAATCCGTGCATCTCATGACGAAGCTCCGCCCACATTTCTTGAAAATCCAACCTCAGCAGCGAATTCGGTACAATTCATGACCGAAGATTTTTCTCTGCCACGTGCAAGTGAAATCGATCCGACCTTCATTTTCTTTGTAACCGTTCCGCTTCTTTATGGTATGATTGTTGGAGATGTAATCTACGGAATTATGTCCATATTCATCGCGCTTTTCTTTATGAAGAAATTTGCAAACAGCCTGCTTATGTCGAGCGTATCAAAGCTTTGGCTGTTTTCTTCAATACCTGCGATTCTTTTTGGTCTTATCTTTGACGAATGGGCAGGAATGTCCCATCTTCATATTCTCGAAATCCTTGAAAAATGGGGTGTTCTTTCACTTGAAACACTCGGAATCCATGAACCGCTTTATCTCGGCTTAAGCAGGCTTCACAATGTTGCAACCCTTCTTGCGATAATGCTTTACGTGGGGATGATTCATCTTGCGTTTGGTTTCATTATCGGAGCGATAAACGAATGGCACCACAATAAAAAGCATGCAATAGGAAAACTCGCGTGGATTGGCGTTGAGTTAGGGGGTTATATCACAATTGGTGCGTTTGTGCTTAATGCGGTTCCGGCTGATTTAGGACCATTTGGCGGGGCTTTGCTTGGAATTTCCACAATTCTCATCGCATGGTCTGAAGGAGCTGCCGGGATTCTCGAACTTCCAGGAATTGCGGGAAATGTATTTTCATATCTTGCTATCGCGATAGTCGGACTTGTAGGCACGATTCTCGCAGAATTGATAAACTCGCTTTTCATGCCGCTACCCTCACAGGGATTAATGGTACTTGTATTCTTTCCACTTTTATTCGCGCTTCATATGATTAATGCTTTTATAGCAATGTTCGAGGCAATTATTCAAGGAGGCCGGCTTAATGTTATTGAATTCAGATTCAAGTTTACGCAAGGAGACGGCAGATTGTTTGCTCCGTTCTCAGTTAGTCCGACAGAACGAAACATATCTCGCTAAAAATTAAATGCTCTGTCAATAACGCTAATAAAATATTAAAAAATACTAAAAGAGGTGTATGAAATATGGCAACAGAAGTTATAGGTGGTTTGAGTGCAGAGGCAGGTGCTGCATTGGGTGCAGGTATTGCAATGGGTTTGAGTGCATTGGCAGCAGCCTGGTCTCAGGGTTCAGTTGGTGCTGCGGCAATGGGTCTTGCAGCCGAAAGACCTGAATTTGAAAAGAAGCTCTTGATATACCTTGTGCTTCCGGAAATTCTTGCACTGCTTGGTTTCGCAATTGCATTCCTGCTGGTTCAGGTTGTCTCAGCTAAGTAAGCTCAGCATTCTGTTCATCTACTTTGATGTTGGACGGAAAAGATAGGTGAGCTATTATGGCTTTAGACAAACTGGTTTCCTCATTAGTTTCTGATGCAAAAAAGGAGGCTGAAGAGGTCGTCAATTCTGCGGAATGGCATGTTGGCAAGATGGTTTCCGAGGAAAAGGCAAAAAGAGCAATTCTTGTGAAGGCAGCTGCTGAAGAGGCAGAGGCAATGATAGAGGCCCAACGCAAGGAAAAGATTGCATGGGCGCGCCTTGAGGCAAAGAGACTTATCTCTGAGGCCAAGGAAGATGCTATCAAAGGATGCCTGGAAATCTTTTTCGAGGAGATGAAATCTGCACGAGATTCCAAGCAATATCCGGTGTTTCTCAATAAAGTTGTTTCGTCCGCTCTTAAAGAGCTCGGAGCTTCAAAAGCAATTGTCCATCTTGTAAAAGGAGATAAAAAATATCTCAAAAATGGCAATGGAAAAGTTACTGTTGTTGAGGATATTATTACTGCCGGTGGTGCGCTTGTTGAGACCGAAAACGGAAGAATCCGAGTTGACATGACTCTCGAAAGCCTTTTTGAAAGCAGAAAGGATGACTTGAGAAAGGAAATATACGCGATATTATTTGGAGGATGAGTTATTTGGCAAATTTTTCCAACATGTTTGAAATCCCTTCTCTCAAATACGGGTATTCTAATGCCCGTGTTAAGGGAATGAAAGGATTGTTGTTCAAGCAAGACTTCCTAGACGAACTGATAAAGGTGGGAAGTGTGGATTCAATGATAGAACTTCTTCAAAGAACCCACTATAAGGAAGAGCTCGTCGCGCTTTCCGTGCGTTATGGAGGTTCCGAACTTGTTGAACTCGCAGTTGGTGCAAACGTTCGAAATGTTGTCCGAAAGATTCGCAAAATAACTCCAAAATCAGATCTTCCAATAATGGATGCGCTTCTCAAAAGATGGGACTTGCTCAACCTGAAGATGATTGTAACTGCAAGGCGTGCAGGTTATACTTTTGATGCAGTAAAACCATATCTTATTTCCGTTGGTTCTTTGTCTGAAGCTGATCTTGAACACATCGCATCAGCGGATGAGAAAAATGTATTCGAAGTAATCAAGCGAACTGAACTTGGGAAAGAGCTTCTTTCCCAGAGTAATGCGATGTTCAATCGTGAAATGTGGTCTGCGTTCAGGAAGGCGCTTGTTGATATGAACAGCTTTGTTCAACTTCAAACAATGTTTGATGCGTATATTCACATATTCATAGACAAAAATCTTTCTTCACCAAAGAAGCCGGTACAGGAAATCCGAAGAATATTCAAGAAAGAAGTTGATGTTCGTAATGTTGCAATCCTCTGGAGGCTGAAGGCCAGAGGGGTCGATAAATCAAAAATGCGCGATTATCTTATACGGGGCGGTTCTTTGCCGGAAACTACAATCTCCGCCATAATCGATGCAAAGGACATTCAGGCCATTGTTCCAATTCTTCGTCCAAAGCTTCCTGCATTCGAACTTTCTTCCGAAGATCCAACGCTTGTTGAGTTGGAAATCGCGCTTGAGAAGGCAATCGCAGCAGAAAAGGTTCGCATGTTTCACAGAAGTATTCTCTCGATTGGAACACTGCTTGGTTTCGTTCTACTAAAGGAAGAGGAATTGAACAATCTTCGCAAAATATCAAAGGGAAAAGAATTTGGGATTCCTGAATCCGAGCTTAAGGCGATGTTGGTGGTCGTATGACAAAAGCAAAAATCATGGTCCTGGGTGACGCGCCCCTTGTAATGGGCTTCCAGCTTGCAGGCCTTGAAAATTGCATTCTTACGGCGTCGGATAAATTCCAACAAAAGCTTGAAGATTATCTGCAGAAACCGGAATTCGGAATAATAATCGTTAACGAAACCATGCTAAATACGATTGACTGGAGATTGAAAAAGAAACTGGATTCAATCGCATATCCTGTCATAGTTCCGATCCCGGATATTTCCGGAAAAAGCACAGAAGGAGATGAAATACGATTCCTGATAAAACGGGCATTGGGTTTTGATTTAGGCAAAAAATAATAATAATAATAAAAATATTTCACTAACTCGGAGGAAGATTAATATGGCAAATGGAACTGGAAAAACAAATAAGAAAGGAGTTATAAAACGCA
Source organism: Microcaldota archaeon (assembly GCA_013331535.1). Lineage (GTDB taxonomy): Archaea > Micrarchaeota > Micrarchaeia > Anstonellales > Bilamarchaeaceae > UBA10214 > UBA10214 sp10214u. The sequence goes on from DUGF01000043.1 coordinate 8,397, forward strand.
TTTACGGGCCGGTTGTTGAAGGTAAGGATATTCCAAACGCGAATCTTTACGACGTTGTAAAGGTTGGAAACCAGGGACTCATGGGAGAGATAATCAAAATCGTTGGAGATACAAGTGTTATCCAGGTTTACGAAGACACCTCTGCGCTTCAGCCAGGTGAGTCTGTGGAAAATACAGGAGAACCAATGTCTGTTGAACTTGGTCCTGGAATTCTCACGAATATTTATGATGGTATCCAGCGTCCGCTCAGGCTGATTGAAGAGAAAGGAAAAAGCGTTTTCATTCAGCGAGGTATTTTTGTTCCTCCACTTGACAGAAAAAAGAAATGGGATTTCAAAGCAACCGCAAAAAAAGGCGGAAAGGTAAAGATAGGAGATGTTCTAGGTACTGTCCAGGAAACAGAGCTTATTGTCCACAAAATTCTTTCTCCTTATGATGGAAAACTAGAGGGAGTAACTTCAGGAAAATTCACTGTTGAAGATGAATTGGGTTATGTCGTTGCGTCTGATGGAAAGAAAAAACCGCTTTTCCTTGCGCATAAATGGCCTGTCAGAAAGCCAAGGGCATGCATTGAAAAGTTTCCCCCGATTATTCCGTTGATTACCGGACAGCGTGTCATTGATACGTTCTTTCCAATTGCAAAGGGCGGAACAGCATGCATTCCAGGTCCATTCGGGTCAGGAAAAACCGTAACACAACAAAGCCTTGCGAAATATTCTGATACCGAAATTGTGGTTTACATCGGATGCGGCGAACGCGGAAACGAGATGACAGAAGTGCTAAAGGAATTCCCGCATCTTATTGACCCGAAGACTGGAAAACCACTCATGGAACGAACCGTTTTGATTGCAAATACTTCCAACATGCCAGTTGCTGCTCGTGAGGCAAGCGTTTACACTGGAGTTACAATTGCGGAGTATTTCCGCGACATGGGTTACAATGTTGCGTTGATGGCAGACTCTACTTCACGTTGGGCAGAGGCAATGAGAGAAATCGGAGGCAGGCTGGAAGAAATGCCCGGTGAAGAAGGTTATCCAGCTTATCTTGCAAGAAGGCTTGCAGAATTCTATGAGCGTGCCGGACGGGTAAGATGCCTTGGCAGTGATGAGCGATATGGCAGCGTAACAATTATCGGTGCGGTTTCTCCGCCAGGTGGTGACTTGTCAGAGCCGGTTTCCCAAAACACCCTGCGTGTTACAAAGGTTTTCCTTGCACTGGATGCGTCTTTGGCATATAGAAGACATTTCCCTGCGATTAACTGGCTAAAAAGCTATTCTCTTTATCAGGATTCTCTTGAAGAATTTTATGCAGAGAATATTTCATCTGACTTTACAAAACTAAGGGCACAGGCAATGGCGCTTCTTCAAAAAGAGGCAGAACTTAACGAAATCGTGCAATTGGTTGGTCCGGATGCGCTTCCAGAAAGGGAACAGGCCGTACTTCTTGTTACAAGAATGCTAAGAGAAGATTATCTTCAGCAGAATGCCTACAGCGATATTGATGCAAGGTGCAGTCTGCAAAAGCAATATGCAATGCTTAAGACCGTCTTGAGATTTTACGAACGTACTCTTGGAGCTCTTGATCTTGGTGCTCAACTTAAGAGGATAGTCGATCTTCCAAGCAGAGTGAAAATAGGAAGAATGAAAGAGATTACCGAGGAGAAGCTAGAAGAATTCGAAAAGCTTCAGAAGGACGTGGATGAGGACTTTGATTCGGTTTCAAAGAAGTAAGGAAGTTGGACGTAAATCAACTATGTTTGTTGGTGATTTGAATGAAGGAATATAAAACTATTAACCAGATATCGGGTCCGCTTGTATTTGTTGATGGTGTCAGCGGTGTTGGCTATGGGGAAATCGTAGAGATTATCCTTTCAAATGGCGAGCGCAGAAAAGGCCAGGTTCTTGATATTGGCGAAAGCATCGCAGTTGTCCAGGTTTTTGGTGCAACCTCTGGTATAGGTATAAGCCAGACATCTGTGCGTTTCCTTGGGGAAACTATGCGCATTGGACTTACTCCTGACATGCTCGGAAGAACGTTCAACGGGCTTGGAGAGCCGCG
>DUGF01000062.1 GCA_013331535.1 Microcaldota archaeon
TTCTATTGCCTCGCGCACACAAAGAGATGCCTCAACAGTAGAAACAACCGTCGCCTCCTTTTTCCTTGCCCTCGCTTTTCCAAGCTCATGCTCAATCATTATCGCAAGCTGCACGTCCAGCGGGAGCACCTCGCCTTTCTCGTCAACAACTACTGTCCTGTCCGCATCCCCATCATGCCCGATTCCCAAATCTGCTTTAAGTTCCCGCACCTTTGCAGCAAGCCCCTTCAAGTTCTCTGCGTTTGGTTCTGATGCTCGTTCAAATCCGCGTAATCCATCGTTTATTGAAACGGTCTCGCATCCAATCTCCTGCAACAGGCTCGCAGTTATAACCGCACCAGCACCGTTCGGGTCAATAACAACTTTCGGTCTTTTCTTTTTTATTATGGAACTATTCACGAGTCCAATTATCATTTTTTTATGTTTCGCAATTGCGTTATCATATTGTCCGAGCTTTCCAAGTACATCCCATTTTGCAATAGAAAGTCGCATGCCTTTATTGAACTCGCTCTCCACCTCCCTTTCCACCTTGCGGCTCACTTCAACTCCGTTAGCAAATAATTTCAGCCCGTTATACTCCGGCGGATTATGCGATGCGGTAATCATTATCCCGCGGCATTTGTATTTTTTTGTTGCAAGCGCAAGAGTAGGAGTTGGCGCAATATCAATGTAAATTGCATTCCTGCCTCGTGCCAGCACCCCGGAAATCGCGGCAAACGCAAGAGATTCGCCAGTAGTCCGCGTATCCCTGGCTATAACTACGTCTTTTTCAGCAAAAAGATTGGCAATCCCCATCGCAAGTTTCTCATTCACGAATTCGCCATAAAGGCCCCGTATCCCGGATGTTCCGAAAAGCATGAAGTTCTATTGGCGGGAAAAACATAAAAACCAGTAGCGGGGCCTAGCCATCATTAACGCACCTTTATAATTATATTCCAACACAAATTAAAACATATAATCAAATCAGATTTTTCGAAGGGCGTCCTCTCCTGTGGGAGAGGAACCGCGCCAGAAGGCGCGGTATCCCGCCCATTCGAAAAATACTCACCAAGTCGGTCGGTAATTCACCCTGGCTCGAAAAGCCAGGTACTCTTACCGACTTGGCGATAGGTAGATGGGATGACTCGACGTAACAAAACCGTTAATCCAAATGCTGTAACGCAGAATGTACCTCCACGGCCAGAAAGAAAGGGATGGGGAGCACCACATACGGATGAGCCGCCAAAGATAACCGAAAAGGAACAGTCAGCCGTAAGAAAAATACTGGGAACCGGCTCTGTTCCAGAGGCAATCAATATCCTGGATGACCCGGCATTTCATGATTCAACCCGGACGCGCAAAGAATTTGTCAGAGGGCCGGCAGATACCGAAGCAGATTATGCGCGTGCAGAACGAACAAGGATAATCAAAGAGGTGCTGGAGGAGTTGAAACGAACCCATCCAGATCTTGGTGAGATACTTGAAAGACGCCTGCACGGGGAAATACTCGATGGGATTGCTGCTAATTCTGGCGTAACAAGGGAAAGAATACGGCAAAAAGAGCAAAAGGTACACAGAAGGTTGCACTGTGATGCCAGAATACGCACGCTTGCCCAAGACCTGGGAATAAAGATAACCGAAGATCCAAGTGTAGAATATTTACAATTATTTGGTTTTAGCAATAGTTTCATAGAAATGTGGGAACGTTTCGGTTTTCCTACATTCGTCAAACTCAAAACCGTCGCAATTCTTGTTGCAGAGATTTTGTATCCGCAGTGCCTGAAGCCGCCAGAGAAATGCGAACCAGGAAAAGACAGGCTTGACAAGAAAAAATTCGCAAGTATGGCTGCGAAGATACGTTTCAGTATGATCAATATATCGTGTAAGACGGCTAATCCGGAGAACTTGGTAGATCGGGTAAGCGCGTGTCTTGCAAAATACCTGCCAACAGAACAAAACGGGAAAAACGAGACGCAGCAGACAAGTCCTGCGGGAAATGTAAGTGATGAAAATGCAAAAATTCTTTGACAGTGCAAAAGGCCGCGAAGTTCAAATGCCCAGATGGGCGGTTGCCGCACGGCAAGGCTTGGATAGGATGGATAGGCTCGTTTCTGCGCTTCCATTATCCGAGGCGCTTCGCAGGTCTTGCAGAATCTTTAATGATTGCAAACTGAAAACCAGCATTGTTTGCGATCCTGGAAATTCCCAAGAACGGTTTTTTATAGATGGCCGAACCGAAAAGGAATATTCATTCGTTGAGTTCTTAATCATCTTAAGTGCACTGAGCAAAGGGGCTCCGATTGACGCAATATACAATAAAAATACCGGGGATCTCATGATGCTTGCCCAGGAAACGGTCCCAGTAATTTTGAGAGAGCCCAGGGATGATTCACCTGCTGCATTTATCCGTTCATTAAACGATGCAATACTGGATTATCGAAAAAAGTTATTTGCTATCAATGCTCAAACTTTTGCCAGAACCGACGCAAGTTTTCTGGTGGTTGTTGGCAGAAACGGGCGCCATGTTGTCTCCGGTATGCATAGAGAAATGGAAGATGATGTTTCTTATGGGGTCGACCTCTGCGTTGCGCTTGCGCTTCTCAAGCCAGTCTCCTCCCGCCTTTCACCGGAGGTCAGTGGTCTTCTTGCAGATTTTCTTGAGTATTCAATTGTGCCCAGGCTGCAGGAGTATGCTTCGTTGTTTTCAAGAATTTCACGTGCAAGGGCAAAGCACAGCGAAGATGTCCTGTCATTACTGCGGCTCAAATTCCAGATCGCGTGCCCGGTTGCAGTTGAAATGCTGAGGATGCAATCGGAAATTCCATTAAAATCAAAAAGCGGAAAACATATTATTGAATCTGTTAGCCCTACGATAACTGTCGCACCAGAAACCCGAACTTCGGAAGAAGATGCAGCATATCTCAAATTGAACTTTCCAGAACTCTATCGCATGATGATCTCGCCAACCGAAGAAGAGCTTGCGCAACAGGCATTCAGAAATGGGATAAAACTGCTCATTCGCCACGGAGTGTCAATTAAGTTCATAAAGGATTGTTTTGCCAAAGGAATGAGGAAACCGGTGGAGATTGAAGAACTCTATACTGAATCCACAGCGTCCAGCAGGGATTTGGCAAGCGGTATTGATACGCGCATACTGTCACTTAAGGAGATTTTAAGACTCCGGCCACAGGTTTATGCACGTCCGCCGGAATTTTCACGCGGAATACCAACTCCAGCATACATTTCATTTGATGATTTTCTTTCAGGAATAGCATTTAGCGATGCAGTCCGGAAACACATTTCCGAACGTGGTCATGGCTTAACCCAAAAAGACGTCGTTCTCGCAATATGCAAGGGATTTGATTTCGGAAAGGGAGGCCGGGGCGCTGTCGGTGGGGCTCATTTCAGGGGTGTGTTGATCAGAAGAAGCATGCGAAGATGCGGCATTGATGAAGACAATGCACTCTCGTTTCTCGACTCGCTCGGACTTATCATTCATCATGGTGGAAGCGCAAGGACAAAGGACGAGGCACTGTCAATAGATCCAAATCCAGATAATTCAATCGGAAAGGAAATAATAGACACTATTCAAAAGGCGTTTGTTGAATTGAACCGTTCGTGCGCGGGAAACGGAACATCGAAGAACGGAAACCATGGGAATGGGAAATATCCCGAGCCAAATAGATAATTTCCAGTGAATCGATATTCACTGTCTCCTAAAATGCTAATTGCATTTCAGGATGGCTCGATATATCCTGAACCATCTGGGTAAAACCAAAAAACTTAATCGGTATTACTTAGTTGGTTCAGTATA
>DUGF01000042.1 GCA_013331535.1 Microcaldota archaeon
AGCCTCCGGGTTTACCCCCATATGGAAGGGTATTGAACGGCTCAAATGCTACAGATGAAACTATGTTTTCCATACAAGCCTCTTTTCCTATATCTTCGACAGGATCAAATGGATACGGAGTCTTTGGCTTGTTTTTATATTGAGAATATTTTGAATTATATGCAGAAGGCGCAAGGTTGTCTGCATAGTAGTCGGGAGTTACCAGATAGTTCATGTAACGATCAACCGTTCCTGATGGATTCGCATTGCACGCAACATCGGAAAGCGGAAGGCTGAATTTGGCGACATCATATTCAGCGAATGACGGCCCGACTCCGAGCCTGAATGTGTTCATGAAAGCTCCTTTTGTATTTTTGAAAAGATTCTGCAATTTATCATCAAGATATTCAAAGCCGCAGCTCATGTTCCAGATACCCTGAGGAGCGGAATCATATGATGATGGGCCGTCTTTATCCCCGCCTGCTTTCATGTCCGCAAGCGAGGGACTGATTGAGGGCCTGAATTTATATGGTCCGCAGACCATTGCCTTGCATGATGGCTGGATACAGGAAATCTCCTGCGCATCAGAACAAATCGGAACTTCGACGGTTGTATCGTCACTACCTTCTTTTATGGTTATATTGCAGAAACCGGTTTCAACATTGCAATCAAGCGTATCTGCATTCTCCTCTGCCGCATCCTGCTTTATCAGCACGCATTGATTATTATCTTTTGCCGTATCCTTTTTGCAACAGCCTAAACTTTTCGGCTCTTTGATAGTGCATCCGGCAATAAACAAAACCGCGACAATCGCAAACAACAGGAACAATCGAGCAGGGCATTGAAGATTAAAAATGTTCTCAACGGGACGCTCGTGACGCTCGCCAAGCTCGCTACTCGCTTTATTTCCGTAAAATCCGGCAAAGGAAAGGTGAACTGGGAACTGGCGCTTCGCTTCGCTCGCGCAATCAACGGATGGGTTAGCCATCTCGTAATTTACAACAGGTCCGAACAATCTTGAGGATTTCATAAGCATCACGACAGGACTAACATAATATTGGCTATTTTCATAAACATCACAAGTTATCATACCATTTTTGCCATAAATCTCATCAGCTCGTACGGCTCTCCGCCAAAGAAATATATAAGATAACGGACAAAGACCAGGGTTATTGAAAGCGCTACGAACGGGTGAAGCAGCAACGAAGTGTAGGTTTTTTTCACAAGCGCAACCATAGAATGAAGCGCGGCAGAGGAATCTCCCCCACCTGAAGGGCTGGACGCAGCGGCTGAAACAACACCACTGAATGTAGGGTAACAGGATTTTGCTTTTATCATCTGAGTCCCCCCTAATTGGGAGCTGCTGACCTTTACAAAGCCCGGGTCAGTAATCACAAACACTACTGGGAAAATGAAATAAAGCCCTATCGCAATTGCTATAAAAAACGCGCCAACTCCACGGGTAAAGTGGAAGCTTCTAAGGAAAAGCCCGAACGGAAGGAATATTGTGAGCATGTTCATTGAAACATATTTTATCAGGACCTGGATGGAATTCAGGCCTATAAGTAATGTAGTTACAAGAGCATTCAGCAGCCTGTAATTCTCTGCCTCCTGGAACCATGAGCCGTTCCAGCTTCCCTGGTAAACCGGAACTCCGGCTATGGAAACATACATTGAAAGAAGCCGGAACACATCTGCTGATTTGTCATAGATTTTTTCCTGGACTTCTGCGAGAGGATATGCCTTTTCTGCAATGCGGCATTTTACTACCTCAAGACCATTTATAGTAGCGCCATCTGGCTTAACAATAGGAACCTGGCTTGCGCCGCAATTAACATAACTTGCATCTCCTAAAATATCCTTTATTGCCATTGCCTCTGCGCTTTGTATAATATATATTAGCCAGACGGTGAGCATGATTGTAGCAAATGCCTGAATGATTTCTGACTTTGAATTGCGCTCTTGTTCCTGCATATTGAATGCATGGGCGAACATCCAGATTACTGCGCGGGCCATGATGGTAACTAAGCATGCCAGAACAGTTAGCATGAACCAATTGCCTTCGCCCTGGAAATCTGCAAGCCATCCAAATATTTCAACCATGTTTTATTTCACCACTCAGGACTCGAGACTCAAGACTCGGGACCAGCTTTTAACTAAACCATTTGTACTATCCTGCTCAAATCTATTTCCTCTCCTAATAATTTTGACATGTAGCGCACGCTTCCTATCGCAGCGAGCAATGCGATTGTTGGAAGGAAAACTCCAACTATAAATGCCCTGCCAGCGATTCCCAACGCAGTGCTGTACATCCCTCCGCTTGAGAAGAAATAATCAACCATATCGCTTTCAACCATCTGGGAAAGAACATCTCCTATGCCCGCGCTAAGTGAACTTTCATTCATGTAATTGCTCGGAATTCCCTGATAATCGAACAAATTCGGAATGAAATTGAAAATCGCGAGCATAAGCGGATAAACTACGAAAAATGACATTGCAACTGCTATGAACAATCCGCCAAGCCCGCGCATGAAAGGCATTGAGCGAAGGAATATTCCAAGCGGAAGCAACAGGAGCGCGAGACCGCTAAGGGAGAACTTCAGGATGAAAAGATAATTTAGCGATGACAAGTAGGATAAAAGAGCCGAGTTGAACGCAACGTTAAACGCAACAGAAGTTGTTCCGAATCCCGCGTACGGAGAATACGAACGGCCGGAAGGATTGTTGAAACAAAAAATTGAGAAACCATTAAGTGTTTCGCTTGCACCAAGGCAATACCATCTTGCCCGTGCCTCAAGCATGTTAAATGCGCCAAGATAATATCGTTCAATTTTCAGGACATTGTGAGTATATTCCGCAGCGGAAACAAGATAATTTTCAGCGGCATCGAAGAAAGAGACCGTTCCTGCGAGCGTTGTTGATGCACCGGAAGTCGCAGACGCAATATCCGCTACATTTATCGCGCACAGCCCATTGATTACAGAAATAAGCAGAATTGCCGAAATGGCAGAGATAACGACCTGAATCGCCTCAGTTTTTGCCCAGAGATGAACCTTTGGATTTTGAATCATTTCAGACAGCGCATAAGCCAATGCAATCATTGTTCCAGTGGCTAAGGCTGCAAGGCCTGAAAGTGAAAGCACGCCTCCGTTAAGGAGCGACAGGAAACTTTCTGAGCAAATCATCCATGCACCTCATCCGATAAATCTAGCGCACGACACGCGAAACGCGGAACCCAAAACGCGAGACTAGCTACCATCATGACACCTTTGACAATACTGAAACATCAACATCCGCTCCTGCAACGGATGCAAGCCATCTTATGCTCGTAACCATGGCAAGAAGGGCAATTATAGAGGTAAATGTGGATTTTATGAGAGCAAAGTAAAGATAGGAAGCGAATTTGGATTGCATTGAATCAAGGGTTCCTATTGCATCACCTGCATTTGAACTATCATATATTGCAGAACTGGTTTCCCAGATATTGCATTCAACTCCGGCTATGATCTTAGTATCGGCATATTCCGGATGAACCTGTGCCTTTCCTACATATCCCGCGGGCGGGTCTTCTGCAACAAATGCATCCGCGATTCCGTGCATGAAAACAATGGCTATCGGGAAAACAAAATAAAATGCAATCCCGACTGCAAGAAGAAGTCCCCCGGCACCGCGTGTAAATTTGAACGTTCGCAGGATAAGCCCTATCGGAAGGAAAATAGAAAACACATAATCCTTTCCTATTTCAAGCAGGGTTTTTACAGCGCCAAGCTCCATCATTGAAAGAGAAATCGCCTGATAGCCAAACGACAATGGAGGTGTGAGCATCCTGTAAGAGCCNNCCAAAGAACCATCAATTTTCTGTATTGCCAGAGACTGAATTGTTGCTGATGAGCCGCTCCCGGTAGCTCCACCTGCTTTTCCCAAATCCTTTGAAAACTCATCCAAGGCTGCCGCAGCACCAACCAATGCGCCCATCAGCACCGCAGTTATCACAAGCTGGTAAAGCTCCTCTTTTGCAAGGAACTCCAGCTCGCTTATTCCGAGCCCGTGCCCGAACGCATATGCAAGCGCAAGGATTGTGGCGGATACCAGGATTGCAAGCACTCCGATCGTCTGCCAGCCGAGTGCGGTTCCGCTGACAGCGAATAATAATGGTGACAGCATTAGAAGAACGAACACCGCCAGCGTAAATCTAAACGAACTCATATCTACAGCACCTTTGGAACTCCCGGGATTTCAATATCCCCACCAAGTATTTGCGAGAATGTTTTGATGAACATTAATGTTATGAGAATATTCAACAGAGGAAGTATGTATGCCGGAATCATCATCTTGCTGATGCTCTTTATATCCTCCCGGCCAACCATTCCTTCCCCGGATTGTTTCACGATGTCGGAAACAGACAGAAGAGATACGCCCTCGCCACTGCACGCAGACGCACAGTCTGTGTAAACAGGCGGATTGAATGTAAATTCGTTTTCAACAAAAATGCATTCACTGCATTCATCATCAAGCAGCTTCAGGTCGGAATCCCCGGCTATCCCGTAAACACAGGACTCTGCAGCCTTTTCCAGCGCAGTGTTTCCCAAATAATCCCCTTCACCAATTGGTGGACAGGCATCAACATGCTCGCCATTGCAACTGGGTTGTTCCCATTCAGGGTCTTCCTGGAATGTATACCTACAATCAAAAGAGGATTCAAGACAATAGTCTATATCTTCTTCCAGGACTTTCTTTACACAGTCTTTTTCAAAGCTCCCAGACTGGAAATTGCATTTTGAAGCGAAAACGATCTTTCCAAGGCCGCCGAACATACCACTACCTTCCGGGCTTGGATCAAACACCGCGCAATTGGATTTCATTGGGGGAATAGTCCTGCATTTGACCGGGCATTTTTCATCAATCTCAACAATCTTCACCGGGTCAATTTTGGACATATCAACATATCTGTAAACCTTGCAATGTGGGGTAAGCATACTGCATGCCAACTGGGTGCTTTCATCTGCGCATGAGGGAATATTCGGATATGGAAGCTGACGGCAGATTTGCGGGCAGTACGCGTCAATATCCTTTATATCATAGGCTTTCGAGAGGTTTGCCATATATTCGCAGGAGATGATGTCTCCGTATGGTGGTGCCTCCTTTTTTTCAATTTTTCCTGTGGCGAGATTTTTTGCGATCGCTGAACGCGCACTTTCATCAAGCGATGGAAGATAGCCTTCAAGCCCACCCATGAGAATATTAAAATCTGGTACAGTCCATAGTGCTCCGTTTGAATTGATCATATATGCAATATTCGGCTGGTCAAGGCATTCAGCAGGGCAGACCGCACCTGCATTTCCAAATGTCTTGTCCCCGAACATCATGACATTAAGCGTAAACCAATTGAAAATGTACATCAATGGGAAAACGAAAATAACGCCCACGGCTACAGCTATCAAAAGCCCGCCGACCTTGCGCGTAAATGGAAACGAACGGGCGACAATTCCGATTAGCAGAATGGCTGGGCCAAGTCTGAATGAAATATTGTCTACGAAAAACCTCTGTGCGCTCATTGACGCAATTATATTATTGTAATAATCAAGAACCGCGTTGAGCCGCTCTGTCTGAAGTATCAGGTGCGGTTCATCGCCCAAAGAAACCGACGCCCACAAGCATGGAATCGGAAGTATAAACATGTTGCAGCTGTATCCGCTTCTTTTCGCAGCTTCACCCGCATATTTAAATGACTGCTCGAGGATATTGCGCGAATCCTTGTGCGCGCTTTCCATCATTTCATCAAGATAAGCCTGTGCGATTGTTATGCCGCACGGGGTTCCGACCTCGCATTTTAGATTCGGAAGCCCGCTTTCTTCTACTGCACCGGAAACTATTGTATCAAGAAATGCCACAGCTGCGAACAGAACCATGATTATTATTGCGGTGGAAATAACCTGGTTGATTTCAACAGAAGCCCAGGCCTTCAAATCAGGCTGCTCAAACGCATGGCCATAAGCGTAGGCAAGCGCGATTAACACTGCCGAGATTAAAAGCGCAAGAACTGAAAGCTCTTTCCAGTATTTCACAAGCTCAAGTGTGGATTTTGATTCGGTCTTTTCAACCAGCTTTGTTGTATCTTCGGTTGTCAGGCCAAGAGGCGCTGCTAGGACAACCGGCGCAAGCAACAGCGCAAATGCAAATAACAACGCTACTTTACGAATCTGGTCCATTATCCAATCACCCTAAATGCCTTGTTCAATGCCATCACGAACGAAATGAAAACTGCCATTGCGAGATTTGGAAGGAAGAAAGCCTGCGGAATCAAACGCGCGACATCGAAGAAATT
>DUGF01000105.1 GCA_013331535.1 Microcaldota archaeon
CCCCCATCAATAATCGTAAGCATTCCGCGAGATTTTGCATAGTTGCAGATTTCCTTTACATGATTCTGCACTCCGAAACTGGTTTCATTGTAAACCATTGCGAGAACCTGTGCATCGGAGCGGTCTATCGCTTCGTTTACCCTTTCAAGATTCCATCCGCTTCCTTCTTTTCCGGCTGCATGCGGTTTTACAATTGCATTCGTATATATTTTTGCCGTCTCGGCCAATTTTTCCCCGAATTCCCCGTTAGGAAAGCAAATCGCAGTCTCGTTTTTTAATGTCAGATTAGCAAAAAGCGCCTCAAGGCCCAGTGCACCAGAGCCTGTTATCACATATGCCTCGTCTGCTCCAAAATATCCTTTCAACCTTCCACATAAATCCGAATAAAGCGCAGTGAATTCCTTGGTTCTGTGGGTTATCATTTCCTTTGCTTGTGCCATGCGTATATCTTCCAGAACTGGAACTGGTCCGGGTGCGAGTAAAATTGTCATAGTTTCACCGATTAATCTGTTATCAGGTAATCCGTTCCTGTGTTATTTCCCTTTCTTTTCCTGTCAAGTCTGTAAATTTTACTTTGTTCTAAAATTCTTTCAGGCATTTCCCGCTTATAGCTTAGTATTTCTGCCATATATTTAATTGTCGCGCGAACCTCCTCTCTAATCTTCTGGTCTGGATAGTCGACAACCAAAACCATTAGTTCATCCCATTTTCTATTTCGCACATAATAACCAGTGATCTCTCTAGCTATATCTTTTGTCCTGTCACTTATCTCCCAGACCAGAGATTTTTCCAGAATACCCGCGATTTCATTCATATATTCCCTTTCCCTGTGGCTTCGCATAATCCATGCATAGTTGAGTTTCTTCCTCAAAAAATCAATGGTTTGTTCGCGAATCATCGAATCTGGGTGTGTAGCAAGTCTTTCCAAACGTTCTATTGCAGTTTTTTTGTGCCGTGCCGTTTCATCCAGATTTTCGAGTATGTCATTAAGATCCATGCGACTGGATATCCGGGAGATTGCCTGTTCGAAATCTCGCTCGTTCATCTCCTTTGCACATGCCTGCGGAACATCTATTTGGGGGATTTGAAAATTCGGTTTAGCTGAAAATGCGAGTGTAAATGCCGCTGTAAATAAAATTCGCCTGACCATTACCATATTATTTGTTTTTAGTCCAAATGTTTTAAAAAAGGGTGTTTGAAAGCAAGGCAACGCATTAGTAAATCACAATCACCGGCTCGGTATATCTTCTTATATTTCCGTTATACAGTCGGTCTTCAAGCATTCTTTCAAGATATTTTTTAGCCTCATCTTCGCTCTGGTGAAGCCATCCCAATCTCATGTTCAGTCTGATTATCCTTTCAGGGATTATATGCCTTGTTGATTTAGGAGGAAACGGGACTCCCGAAAGCGCCCGTTTTATTACTTCATCTTTGGTATAAATCGCCCTGAACAATGTTCCCTGCCCCCTTGTAAGATGCGTTTCAATCCGGTCATCCGCGATATAAAGGAAATTATTTCCGAGTTTTGAAAGAACGATTCGTTGTTCTTCAATAAGCTTTGTAAGGTCATACGAACCAGGAGAAACAAGTGCACATGTGCGTTTTCCCTTTCCTTCAGTTACCAGCATCATAACTGCCTTTTTTCTTGCCAATGCCTCTTGCCCGGCTTCAAAATCAGTTTTTTCAAATCGAATTCCTGCTTTTTTCAAATCCGCTTCCGAGAGATTTTCCCGTACAGGGAACCATCCGCCAAGCGTTATATCTGGTCGTGAGTAATCAACCGTCTGGCAGACCACAAGCGGAACCTTTATTATCTTTAATACTTCCAGCCTGTGATTGCCATCAAGAACTATTTTGTGTTTTTTATCCGCGATTATCGGATCAACGAGCTGGCCTATGTTGAGCATGGCTTCCTTTAATTTTGCCGTGTTCTCAGGAATGGTCTGCTCATGCTTTAGAAGAGTGTTTGTAGGCAGTATCTGCAGGCTGTTTACTTCTATTTCTAGTCCTTTGATTAACATATTATCAACCAGAGTATGTTTGTTTAAATAGTTACCGAACCGTATTTCGGCATTAGTCGTTATTCAGAACCACTAAGGTTAAAACCTAAGTCATCCATCTGTAGGACTTATTTGGTTCTGAATAGACTGAGTTGGAGTATTAATCTGGCTCAGGATATATACGAACCAAGCTTTTATATTATTATTGAGCAAATTGAAACCTGCAAGGTGATTCGAATGGCTTTCAAAGTAATACACGATAGACCTATTTGTATTGGTTGCGGTGCGTGCGCTGCGGTTTGCCCGGAATTCTGGGAAATGGCAGGAGATGGAAAGAGTGATTTAAAGGGCGGGAAGAAAATCGGGGATACCCAGGTTCTGGAGCTAAAGGAAATCAAATGCAACATGGAAGCTGCCCAGTCCTGTCCGGTGAATTGCATCCATATTGAGGAGAATGGGACGAAGAAGATATGAGGCAGATTCATGGAATTTACGTTTACGCCCGAAAAGATTCATCTTGACAAGGAACTGCGGTCATTGGATGAATTTGTACTTTCTTTTATTCGTTATCTTGACGAAACCGGGATACAATATGTCATAATTTCCGGTTATGTTATTCTGTTTTTCGGGCGGGAACGGAACACTGAAGATGTTGATCTTTTCGTGGAAAATCTTTCACGTGAAAAGTTTTCTGGCTTTTGGAAAAGTTTAACCCCGGAATTCGAATGCCTGAATGCAACCAATCCCGATTCCGCATTTGACATGTTTTCTGAAGGAATCGCGCTTCGCTTTCATAAAAAAGGCTCATTTATTCCAAACATAGAATTTAAGCCCATGAAAAACCCGCTGGACGTTTATTCGCTTGAAAATCGTGTTAAAGTAGAATGCAACGGTAAAACGCTGTATTTTTCACCACTTGANNGAGCAGATACGACAGAATCGCGAGGAGCGGCTGAAATTCATAGATGCGTATGTTGAATGGCTGAAGAAAACGCCTAACAAGGTGTGGTCAAGACAGCTCAAGGCTGCTTTGGACTGATTCTGGATGTTCAATCCTATCCTGCACATGTAGAGGAAAATGGGACGAAGAAGATTTAGACAGAGTAAGTTCCGCAACTCTCTTAAGCAAGATACCATCAGTTCCCGGTGCTGTGAATCCCATTCTTTCGGCAGTTTCATCATAAATTCTTCGCGCTCTTTCAATCAGAAGTGCAGTTTCCCCTCGAGAATTTGGTTCTATCCATTTATTCTTTTCCGCCCTTAGAATTCCAACCTCTTCAAAACCTATTCTTCTTGCAATTTCTGCGCATATCTCAACAAGTGCTTTTTTCCAGTCTAGGTTAAAGAGTCCTTTTGGACTAGTTACACGTTCCAGCTCTTTTGGTCTTGGCATCGAATTATATCCATCAGTTATAATGGGTGTAACTCCTTGCATCTGCAATATAATCAACTTTTTTCTTTTTATAGATGGATGAAACGCGGTGATTGCAGTTGGTTTGTCTTTGTACAAAAGCAAAAATCCAATACTTCCATCCAGATTCAGAGAGTACTTTGCTATATCTCCGTTATCAAATTTTAATGCTACTTCGGGTCCATAACCGAAACTATTATTTGTGCTGTTTACTGTTTTTAAGGAATAACATTCCAAATCCGTTCTGCGGGTACTCGCAGCCAATATGCAGCGTAGTTCGATGCTACTTACTACTCTATCAAATCTACACATAAGTTCGTATGTTGCGCGGACAATATCAGATGTGTAATTCTCTTCTTCAAACTTGTGCACAGTTTCATGCGCTACCCCTAAAAAGCTTGGATCTATTCCAGATTGTCTTAATATATCTCCAATCATTTCTTCATGAAATATGCCCAGATTATTCCGTATCAGATATAGGACATCTGGTCCGAAATGTTCTAGTATCCTGCGTGGGTGAATTCCTTTAAATATCTCCGCCAGTTCGTAATTGGTTTTTCCGAGCATTCTTCCAATAGCTGTAAGGCTTTCTAATCTAAGTTCTACTCCATCTCCATCCATTCTAAATCCGGGAATTTTATCAAAATATTGCTCTCTTAGCATTCTGTCTTCCTCTCTTTCCATAACTTCTGAAGGCAAGTCCCTAATACCCCGAGGGTATAGCCATTGGCGAAATGCCTGATTAATAAAAAGATACCTAATTCGTTCTTTTACTCGTTGCATGTAATTATTGTTCAGAGCTTTGTTTTTTAAATCCTTCACTTTATATTTATTCCCACGAATTGAAAAAGCAGTAAAGGGAGATTTGATATGACCAACTTATCTGTTGCTGAACCAGGCGGTAGAATCGCATTGGGAAATAGAACCTCAACTACGTCTCCAATGACCGAAACATTGGCGCGCGGAATCAGAAAAATAGAATACGGTGGCGGAGGCCTGCTGTTTGGCATCTCGAAGAATTATGGTGGACATGAACTAAAATTTATTGAAAACTTTGGCTTTGTCCTCACGTTGCTTGAAAAAGGATGGCGCAGGAAAGACGTAAACTTGTTTTATTCAATTGACCCTGCGGAAATAACGCAGGTGCTGGCGGAAATCAAAAGCCCGCTAACTGCTGAAACCGTGATGGGTTGGGTACGGGAGTTTAGGATGGATGTCCACGAAGCCGCGCGGAAAGACGTAAAAATAGCTGATTTCATTGATGCGCATCCGGAAGTGTTCGGAGTGAGGAAACGGAAAATCTTATCATAACTCTAATTCGTTTTCTTTTTAAGTGGTTTTTAATAGTAGAAAGGGTTTTAAACCCCCGGGAGCATAATAAATACTGATTATTATGACATACAAACCAAAACCAGGAGAAAACCATGTAAGACAACCAATTATGAGCAACCCATTTCAGATTAAATCTTTTTTAGAGGTCATAGAGCGGATTTACTGCGAAGGTCCAGTTACATTCGTACCAACAACTTCTGATTACAGGACCTTAGTTGCAAAAAACTATAATGGTTTTCGAGTAATCTATAAAGAAGGGACAGGTTTTGAGGCATTCGACAATGATGGAACTGATCGTCTTCATCCTGGCAATCCAAAATTTAACTTGCAGGTGGCCGGAAGATTTATTAACGGATTTAAGATTGCTACGATTGAGGCCGCGAAATCCAACCCGGAACTCGCAGCGTTTGTCGAGAAGAATAAGGCAGACTTTACGGTTGAGGCACCCAAACCACAACCCTAATTAATTTTCCTCTTGAATTCTATCCATGCACATCTACACCAAACGCGGGGATAAGGGCGAAACTTCTATTCTTGGAGGGAAATCCATTTCAAAGGACCACCCTCGTATAGAATCAATCGGAAGCGTTGATGAGCTCAATGCAATCCTTGGGCTTGCGGAATCCTCATTAGACGACCATCGCATTAAACTTCTTCTTGAAAATGCGCAGCGTTCATTATTCTTTATTGGAGCTGAGATTGCTGGTGGAAATGCAAATAGCGGAAACGGAATTCCAAAGGTTTCAATGGCGGACGTGAAAGAACTTGAGAACGAAATAGACTCAATGGAGGCATCGCTCCCCAAACTAAGCCATTTCATAATTCCTGGCGGGACAAAATCCGCATCGCNNTGAACAGGCTAGGAGATTTTCTATTTATCCTGGCTCGCATTGAAAACAGAAAAAAACGGGTTGCGGAAAAGGTATGGCTGCCAAGGCAGAAACATACTCTTTGAGCTTATTAAGAAATCGATTTGGACCCGACCAACCTTTTAATTATCTCAACCGCTTCCTTTGCCACGTTCTGTTCAAACCCATCTCTTACTCTTACTGAAGCTGCCTTTGCATGTCCGCCACCAGTTTCAGCAAAATCAGGCATACTTTCCTTTATTTGTTCAATTATTCTGTTTGCTTCTATCCCACGTGCAACTGCATCTTCATTTACCCGGAACACTACGCTTCCACCTCCATATCCGATTACAACAAGTGGCTTGCCAGTGTTGGAGCATTCATGTTGCGTTGATTCAAATACTCTGGTTGCAATCTTTCCTTTGCTCGGAAATTCATGCTTTTTGGCGAGTTTTTCCAAGTCTATGGAAACGATTTTTATCCCGCTTTCCTCAGTGATCTTTGCGGTTTTTCCAACGCTTTCATATATCTGTTCTATTTTCTCTTTTGCCTGTAATAGCATTGACTGGAACAGCTCAGGTTTTTTCATAATATTCTCGTAAAAGTCAAGGTTGTTCCCGAATCCGGAATAGCTTGCCATGTAATCAAGAACAAGGGCGCGTTCCTTGTCTTTTTCATCAATTTTCATTATTCCGCTCTTATCTCCTGCGCATGAAATTCTGGAAAGCGGTTCAACTTCGTAATTTTCGTTATTTAATCCGCCTGCGCGAGCAACTTCCACTGCAAGATATCCTGCGGGATATTGGGAGGGGTCTCCGGTTTTCTGTTTCGCGTTTAGCGTTTTGGGTTCCGGGCCAAATGTTTCGTGTTCCGCGTTTTGCGCGTCATCAACTATCCACGGACTCACAAACAAATCCGAGTTTTTCTTTATTTTTTCCCCACAAGGGTGGTGATCTATAACAAGTACCTCTGCACCAGATGCCTTCAGAAGTTGGATTCCCTCAGCGCTTTCATCACTTGAACCAAAGTCCAGAATTATAACAAGCGGCATTGTTTCATAATGGATTTGTGCAAGGTCCTTCATCGCATCCTTAACCGAATACACTGCGGAGTTTTGCTGGATCGCATACATCCTACACAATTTTGTAAGTGCCATCGCTCCGCTTACTCCATCTGCATCTCCGTGAAATCTCAGAAGGATGAATCTACCAAGTTTCCTGGCAGTGAGGATTTTTCGCGCTGCTTCGGCTATTTTAGGTTTTAGCGCATTCATAATTTCGTCTGTAACAAGCGGTTCAATATCCATAATCGGAATTGTTTTGCCAGCCCCTTCTGCTATTTTCTTGCATTCATTTTTTGCCAAATCCCCGAATATTGTTTCAACTGAGTTGGCGTATAACACGGTTTCCCCTTCCGATTCTCCAAGAATTCCGCTTACCTTTGCTATTCCGTTAGCAAGCGGTTCCTTTCCAATTACTTTGTAGGTTTCGTTTCCATTGGTAATTGTTGCAATGCTCTGTCCCCTGATCATTTGCGAACGCATGATTATTCCGGTTATTTCTATTTCCTGCCCTTCTCCAAGCATCATTCCATCACTTCTGTGCATTCTTCTAATCTTTTGCCAGTTTCCCTATTGCATATCCTTTCAAAATCAATTCCTTGTATTGTTCCGCACGTTCAGGATAAACCGTTTCAATTCTTTTAAATCTGTTTTTGTATTTTCTGTATGCTTTTATTGCTGCTGCGTAGGCATCTCTTATGTGTGGATTCAGAATGTCCTTTCCAATAATCATCTTTGATTCCCTGCTCATATTGCGAATCGGAGTGTATATCCTCGCGTGAAATATTCTGGAGATTTTTCTTACAAGTTCAGGTGCAGGATTTACATCGGTTGCTATTACGTGCGGGGTTCCTATTTCCGAAATAAGCCCAGCTATTTTCCCAGCATCGCGTTGCTTTACGCATCCGGCTCCAGTGAGCTTTCCGTTTAGGTCAATCACCGCATAGCCGACCTTTATCCCAGGGTCTATTCCAACTATCATGAAATCTTCCGTATCCAAAATCGTTCGTATTCAACCGAGGCTCTTTCCGTTGCCTAGTTATTTCTTTCGCTGCCAAATTTTATATATGGATTCGGTTGGTGTCAAGACCCTCTGCGGAAGCTGCAATGGATATGTTATCGAAGATTTGCTAATTGATGCGCCAGCAGAAGTAGTCTTTCCGAGCGGAATTAAAAAAATTATTATTACTCACGAACATTGCGATCATATTGCTGGTTTGGCTGGTTTCGCGTATCGCGTTTCGAGTTCCGACAGGAACTTGAAAGCTTGTGGCAGCAGCCACATGATTTCGCATTTGGCGAGCGGAACAAATCCAATCAATTTCACAAATCCAACTAAAATCCACGCAAGCGAATTCACTGCTGATGTTATTTCGAAAAAGAAGAATCGCTATGCGCTTTGTTCGTTTCTTGAATACGAATTCCCGAATGTAAGTGTAGATCCGCTCAAAGAGGGCGATACAGTGCAGGGTGCCGGCATCTCATTGCAGGTCATAGAAACCCCAGGGCATGCAAAGGGTGCTATTTGCCTTTACAATGAAGCAAACAAGATTCTTTTTGCCGGGGATACGATTTTCCCAGACTATTCAATGCCAAGGACAGACCTTCCTTCAAGCGAGCCAGAGAAATTGCGCGGCAGCTACGAGCGCCTGGCGGAATTGGAAATCAAAACAATTTATCCTGGGCATGGTAAGAAGATAACCGAAGAGGATTATGTAAAAAAACTCCTGCGCCTTTTCTAACCAAATCATTTTTATTATCTTTTGTTGCTAATATTATCACTTTTTTATAATCCGAGGGAGGGATTGTTTAAATTTGCAGGGGGTTAGTGTCATGACTATTGAGATTATTCCCGCCATACTGGTGAAGAGCAGGGAAGAGCTCATGTCACGCCTTGCCGCAGTTTCTAATTACGTTAAAACAGTCCAGATCGATGTAATGGATGGAAAATTTGTTCCAAACACAACAATCGGTGTTGATGCCCTCAAGGACCTTCCATCAGGCATTCAATATGAATTCCACTGGATGGTGAGTCGTCCGCAGGAATGGATTCGAAAAATAAAAGGTCCGCACATCCACATCCCCCATGCAGAGGCATTGCAAACAAAGGATGATTTCGAGGAAGTTTTCAAGGCAGTTGAAGAATCTGGAGGAAGGCTTGGAATTGCAATCAATCCAGACACTCCTCTTGAAAAAATCCTTCCTTTTATGGACAAATTCGAACGGGTTCTTATAATGACAGTCCACCCTGGTTTTGACAAGCAGAAATACATCGCAACCATGGAAACCAAAATCGCCCGGCTTCGTTCATTGTTTCCAAAGCTTGATATTGAAGTTGATGGCGGAATTAATATTCACACTATTGGTGCTGCAGTAGCAGCTGGTGCAAACAAACTTGCAGCAGCCTCAGCAATTTTCTCAGCGTCAGATGTAAAAAATGCGATCACAATGCTCGCAGTTGAGATAAAGAAATCGCTGGCGCAACTTCGCCCTTCTGCAAGACACGGTGCTGGCTATGGTTAGATTTAACAAGGTTACAAGCATACGGCAACTGAAACTCATTGCAAATACGATACGGCAGGATGTAGTTCACATGCTTCTTGAGGCAAAATCAGGACATTCTGCCGGCTCAATAGGCCTTGCAGACATTTTCACCGCTCTTTACTTCAATATTCTTTATCATGACCAGCAAAATCCAACCTGGCCAGACCGTGACAGGCTGGTTCTTTCAAATGGCCATGTCTGCCCGGTGATGTATGCTGCAATGGCAAACGCAGGGTATTTTCCAAAGGAAGAACTGCTCACGCTTAGGAAGCTTGGAAGTCGCTTACAGGGTCATCCTCATCGCACTATATTACCTGGAATAGAAACTTCATCCGGTCCATTAGGTCAAGGACTTTCACAAGCAGTTGGGATGGCACTTGTTGCAAAGGCAGAGAAAAAACGCTGGCGCACTTATTGTATTATGTCAGATGGTGAGCATGACGAAGGCCAGACCTGGGAAGCCATAATGCTAGCAGGAAAATACAAACTCGGTAATCTTACAGTGTTAATTGACCGGAATAACATACAAATAGATGGATTTACTGAAGAAGTTATGCCACTTGAGCCTTTTGCAGATAAATACCGTTCATTTGGCTGGCACGTAATCAATGTGGATGGTCACAATATCAAAAAAATCATTGAGGCCTGTGAAGAAAGCAAGGCGATTTATGAAAAGCCTACAGCGATCATTGCGCATACTATTCCAGGTAAAGGAATCCCATTTATGGAATTTCTCACTGAGTGGCATGGAAAGCCTCCTTCAAAAGAACAGGCTGATGATGCGATTTCAACGCTTGAATCTGAGAGGAAAATGATTGAAGATGAAAGGGATTGAAAGCAGAATAATTTGGGATGAAAGAGATTGATGTTGGAATGAGAGCGAAATGATAACCAGGTGAATATTCCTTATGGCAATCCGAACCGAAATGAAGCTTGTTGAAAATCCGCTTGCGCCGAAATCATCAGCTGCAAGCAGGGATGGATTTGGAAAAGGTCTTGTTGAGCTTGGGGAAGGCAATCCAAATGTCTGGGCCGTGTCCGCGGATGTGTCAGAATCAACTCGAACGCACTGGTTTGCGGAAAAATTTCCAACCCGTTTTGTTCAGGTTGGTGTTGCAGAGCAGAATCTTGCAGGTGTTGGCGCGGGAATTGCATCATGCGGAAAAATTGTTTTCATTTCAGCTTTCGGAGTATTTTCACCAGGAAGAAACTGGGATCAGATTCGCGTTTCAATATGCTATAATGATATCCCGGTTATCATTCACGCATCCCATACCGGTCTTACAGTAGGCCCGGATGGTGCTTCTCATCAGGCACTTGAGGACATTGCAATCGTACGTGTTCTTCCTAATATGACTGTTATTGTGCCAGCTGACATGGAGCAAACAAAAAAAGCAGTTCATGCAGCCGCAGCATTACATAAACCTGCATATATTCGAACTTCCCGTGAAAAATTGCCCGTTTTTACTACTTCCGAAACTCCATTTGAGATTGGAAAAGCCAATGTTTACCGTGACGGAAAAGATGTTGCAATATTCGCGTGCGGTCCTATTGTTCATGAAGCACTAAAAGCTGCGGAATTGCTTTCAGCAGCCGGAATTGATGCTGCAGTTGTTGATTGCCATACGATTAAGCCGATTGATAAGAAAACGATTATTGAAATGGCAGAGAAATGCGGATTACTCGTGAGTGTTGAGGAGCATCAGGTTGATGGAGGAATGGGAAGCGCAATAGCTGAAGTTTTGTGTTCTGAGTCTTGCGTCCTGGGTTCCGGATCCGGTGTTTTGGGTCTTGAGCATCCTGTTCCTTTAGTTCGGCATGGAGTTCATAACCGTTTCTGTGAATCAGGAAACGCGATGGAGCTTTTGAAGCATTATTCGCTTGATGCGGAAGGGATTGCAAAAACAGTTAGAGAGGCAGTAGCGGGGATGAAGAGGAAATAGTTTCAGGTTGAAAAACATGACAATGGCTCGATTGTACAACGTAAATGAACATGCGGTTTTGTTCAAAGAGGCGTTAGATTATGGAAAGATCATCTTGCAGGGAATGCAAGAATTGAGAGGTTGATATTATGAAACTCGCAATAGTAATCACATCCGGTGATCCGGAATCAACTTGGAATGCATTCCGCCTGGCGAACATGGCAAAGGAAAAAGGCGATGATGCAAAGGTTTTTCTCGTAGCCCGCTCAGTTGAATATGAAAAATATTCATCTGACAAATATCCATCGCGTGCAGAAGCAGATAAGTTCGTGAATGCCGGCGGCTCAATAATGGCATGCTTCACATGTATGAAATCAAGGCATCAGGAAGGGACGAATCTTTGCCCGGTTTCATCATTGAAGGATTTGTATGCGCTGGTAAAAGAGAGCGATAAGNNATCAAGTCGGCAATGGAACTGCGCATGGTAGATGGCATTACGACCAATCCAACAATAATAATGAAGGAAGGAAAGGATCATCAGGTCGTAATCCAGCAGATTGCTGAAGTAGTGAAAGGTCCGATTTCAATAGAAGGCGTTGGGATGACCGCAGACGAGATGGTAAAGGAAGCAGAGGGATTCATCACTTGGATTCCAAATGCAGTCATTAAGGTTCCAATGACCCAGGAAGGGCTGAAGGCAGTCCGCGTCCTGTCAAAAAAAGGAATTGCAACAAATGTTACCCTGGTTTTCTCTGTTTCGCAGGCGCTTCTTGCTGCAAAGGTAGGGGCAACCTATGTTTCTCCATTTGTCGGTCGGCTTGACGATGTAAAGCAGAACGGAATGGCACTCATAGGAGATATTTTGCAGGTTTTCCGCAATTATGGGTTTAAGACCGAAGTAATTGTTGCCTCGGTTCGCTCGGTAAAGCATGTTGAGGAAGCAGCAAAACTCGGAGCACACATCGCGACAATCCCGCCAAAGGTCTATGAAGAATTGTGGAAGCATGAATTAACTGATAAGGGGATTGCGCAGTTTATTGAGGACCATAAGAAGAGTGCAGCTGGGAAATAGTGCGGAACTTGATTTCAAATCTTTCTTTTAACAATTCAATTCTTCTTTCGAGCAGTGCGTAGTTCTTGGTTGAACAATAGTTGAACCGCTCGTTTCCATAGAACTCCCATGGATGTGCAAGGAAAACAAGGAATGGTTTCTGTTTCAGAAGAAGCTGGCACTTGATTATGTCATCAACATATGTCAGGAATTCTTCGTCGTTCATTCCGCAAAGGTTTGCCATGTTGAATACCCTGTAATACGCGTGCGGCAATATTTTCATCTTAATCCTGAATTCCGGAAGCGGGTTTACAGAAACCGGAATTTCACAAATATTCTTTCTGGTGCTTTTTATTGGAAGTATTCCGGTATATGACGGCGCAGAGGAATCTATTGCGAATCCATGTCTTGAGAGGGCTTCTATAGATTCAATATCAATTGCCATATTCGGAGCACGGAACGATATCGGGCGTTTTAATTTTGCCGCCTGGAATTCCTTTAATGCCCGCTTTAGCAGTCTTTCCCTGTTTGTTCTGGTCGGTATCTCTTCTTTTACAAACCATTCAATGCCCCAGGGTTCATGGGCATATCCGTGTAATCCTATCTCATGCCCATCTTGCTGCAGCCTTCTTAATTGTGTAGAAAATCGTTTTACAAAATTTCCCTGAACAAAGTATGTTGATGGAATCTTCTTCAGAAGTTTTGCGCTTTCAGTAAGGAATGGTTCAACATATCTACAGTCCTCTTTTCCTGCAGAACCAAAGTCATATTCAACATCGAATGTCAGTGCAAAATCAATCTGCTGAGGTCTAAGAGTTATTGAGCTTAGTCTGTGCTTTAGTTCCTGTGCCCTTGCGTAGTTTATCGGAAAGTAAATCGGATTTCGTTTATCTCTTATCAGGCTGAGTATCTTTTCAAGAACCATAGTTATTTCCTCGCGACTTCATTGTATGCCTTTTTTATCAGTTCCCAACGACTTCACTATAAACCTTTTTTATCCCCTGAACCGTGTTCTCCCATGAATAG
Organism: Microcaldota archaeon; assembly: GCA_013331535.1. Taxonomy (GTDB): domain Archaea; phylum Micrarchaeota; class Micrarchaeia; order Anstonellales; family Bilamarchaeaceae; genus UBA10214; species UBA10214 sp10214u. The sequence continues at coordinate 13,195 of DUGF01000105.1, forward strand.
TTTTTAATTGCAAAATCCCGCGCATTTTTCCTGAGTTTTTGTTTTTCCGAGTCTTTTTGGTTCAGCGCATTTTCTATGGTCTCTGCCAGCGATTTTGAGTTTCCGCACTCAGACGTAACCCCTGCTCCACTTTTTTCAGCAATTGTTTTCATGGATTTTATGTCAGAAACCACAGATGGCAATCCACATGCCATAGCTTCCAACAGGACGAGTGGCATACCCTCACTGATTGACGGCAACACAAACAAATCTGCCTTGTTGTACCATTCTGGAAGTTCATCATGCTTTACCGAGTTTATGAATTTAATATTATCAAGCCCTTTTTTCCTTGCATCTGCCATCAGTTCATCTTCTAATGTTCCGCTTCCTATGATGTACGCGGACACGTTTAGTCCGTTATCTTTTAGACCCAGTATCGCCTCAAGAAGAAGGTTAAGTCCCTTTACCTTTTCAAGTCTTCCAACGAAAAGAAGAACTGGAATCTGATTATTTTTTCTTCCCTGGTCCGGAGCGAACAATTTTGTATCCACTCCGCAAGGTATTGTTTCTATCCGGTCGTGCGGAACACCAATTTCATTAATTCGCTTCGCACTTTCGGAATCAACGCTTATTATCCTGTCATAACCAAGTTTGAGAATGAAGTTCTGTCCCATGAATTTTAGTTTTCCAATAACGTTCTCTTCGCGGAACCCGTGAATATGAAGAACTGTGCTGCCATCCTTTATCGCAGAAACAATCCTTGCCATTAAACCCGGAAGCGGACCATGTGCATGGTAGATATCGAATTTTGGTTCAGATAGCAATTTGAGAATTCCTTTAAAGAAGTAAGAAATTCGTCTTTTTCCAATCCGGATTACATGAATTGCGTTGTTTCCATTAGGTTCGGAAATCTCAGAATCTCCGTTGTATGATGGTGTGACCACGGTTATCTGCTCGTCTGTTGCTGCCAGTTCCTTGGCTATGCTATTAACGAACATCCCTCCGCCACCGAGTTTTGGGGGGTAATCTTCGACAAGCATGCAGATTCTCATATAGGTTAAAGGTAGGGAATTCCCTTTTTATACCTTCATTTGGATAGCAGTATGATACAATGTCAATTCTGAAAAAAGAGCTTCTTTACGTCATACTTGCTTCACTAGTAGTGGCCTTCTTCAATTTCCAGATTCTCAGTACGTTCAAGGAGCTCCCAAGCCCGATTTACGGCGGGGACCTTTGGAATCATCTTGGTAGCATTTACCATATTTACTATGGCGGCTCAGTTTTTGAGAATGGGCAGATGTTAGGTGAGATACAATGGGTGCCGTGGTTATATCATGTTTACGTGGTTCTGTTGTCCTGGTTTTCAGGTCTTGATCCGATGTATGCAAGCATTTTTGCGTCATTGCCAATGATTTTTGCAACAGCAATTCTTGGGTATCTTCTCGTAACGCGGTTTAAATTCAGTGATAATGCGCTAATTATTCTTGCCGCATCTCTTCTACTAGTTCGTTTTTATCCGACCTACAAATACACAGATTTCGCATTTCTTGTTATCGGCCCGGCGGTTCTTCTCGCATGGATGCTGTTTTTGGAGNNTAACCAGTCCTCAATTGTTCTTTTCAGAGATTATTCTATTCGGAGTGGTTGGAATAAATGAATTTTATTCTGTTTATAAAAAATCCGGAAAGTTCGATTTCTCACAATTTACCAACATGCAATTTATTGAATCTATTAAGCCATTTATCCTGATTTTTGCCGCATTTTTCATCCTGTCTTTACCGTACTGGTTCTGGCCAATATTTGTCTATCACGGGGCAACCCCGAACAATCTTCAAATCTATGGTTGGGCAGATTTCTCAAAATTCGGAACCCAGATTTCATATCCTCTCAAAACGTTATTCGACACAATTTTACCTTTTGGGAACATTCCGGTTCTTTTATTGGGCATAGTCCAAATTGCCGGAATATACGCCATAATCTCACGCCGAAGCGAACCGAAGTTCAACTTCCTTTTCCTGGCACTCATTGCATCTATTATCGCGTTATTCCATCATCTTATTTCATATAATCTGCTCGGCACCCATTTTGCCCCTGAAAGAATGTACTGGATGCTGCAATTCCCGCTCAGCATAGTTGAGGTTGCTATAGGTGCCGGATGGCTGGTTGAACGGTTTAAGCAAAACGAGAACCTGATTGGCGGTGCATGCGTTATTCTTGTTGTCTGGTCGATTTTTATTTCTCTTAGTGGAACCTATGCTTATCAATGGACAAAAGCAGGTCAACAGCCGGTTCCGGAGTATCTACAGGTTGTTAAAGGCTGGATTCTGAAAAATACAAATGTAAATGATGTTTTTCTTACCAATAATGAGGACGCATTCATGATGAATGGGCTTACAGGAAGAAAATCCGTTACATACAGGAGAACTCATGCTCCTGTTTATACAGATATGAATCAACGTATGCTTGATTCTGCAGTTATGTTATATGGTTCAAACGATGGAAAGCGTGTGGAGCTCCTGAAAAAATACAAGGTCAAATATCTTTTGTGGACAAACAGGTGGCTTCAGAATGAATTTGCCATAGGAAATGACGGTCGTATACTGGGATTTTTTGATCCTCTAATGGTTCCGGCCAATGCAGCATATAAGAAATATCTGTCGGATAATAACATAAAATTCGCAGAGGCTAAAACCTACCTTGATCCAGCATCAAGAAGCGATTATCCGATGTATGATGTTATTGTTGCAATGCCTGCGAATCCATACTATGACAAACCCTGGGATAATGGAATGGGAGCTAGATTAACAGAGTTAAAGTCGATTGATGGTATTACAGATGATGGAACGTCTGTTCCTCTTGTAAAGATTTATCTGGTTAATGTGAAATAATGTGTTCTGAGTGTGTTGATCGTAACGACTTGCTCCAAGTGTGTTGATTGAAATGACCGAAAACCCGAATTCCGATGTAACTATCGTTGTTCCATGCAGAAATGAAGAGCGTACGCTTCCGGAAATTTACGCAGATCTAAAGAGGCGCGGTTACACTGTTCTTGTTCCAATTGCAAAATCCTCGATTGATGGGACAAAGGCAGTTTGCGAACAGCTTAGTATCGACCATTTTGTTGATTCAGGAGGAGGGAAGGGAGTTGGACTAACAGAGTCCATATCGCATGTAAAGACCCAAATCCTTGTTTTCTTTGATGCAGATGGTTCGCATTCTGTTGAGGAAATAGAGCCTATGGTTGACAAACTCCGCGCCACAGGTGCGAACCTGGTTATTGGTTCAAGAATCATGGGCGGAAGCCTTGAGCTTTATGACGGCAGCTTAGAAAGCTTTTTGCGAACGATTTTTACATTTACAATAAATCAAATCGTTAATACCCGGTTTGGTGCTCACATCACAGATACCCAAAATGGTTTTCGTGCAGCAAGAACCGCAAGCATGCGTGCCATTACTCTCACAGGAAAAACATTTGAAATAGAAACAGAAATGATAATGAAGATGCTCAAAAAAGGAATGAAAATCGAAGAAGTTCCTGCCCGTGAAATGCCCAGAAAATTCGGGAAAAGCGGTGTAAGCATAATCAAGCATGGTTGGAGATACATTGCTTGCATACTAGGGAATCTATTGTAATCTTGAGTGCATGTTGTAGTCTTTTGTGAGGTTCTAAATTCAATGCGAGGTTGTAAATCCTATGAAACTCCTTGTTTATCTTCCAGCTAGAAATGCCGGGAAAACTCTTTTCAGAACAGTCAGTTCAATCCCACATGAATTGTTCAATCGAATTTCTGGAATACTTATTGTGAACAATGCAAGTGTGGACAATACCAAAATCGAGGCGGAAAAAGTAAAGAGTTCTGGTCTTCCGGTTCCGGTAACCGTTATTAACAACGAAACCGACAAGGGATATGGCGGCAGCCAGAAAATCGCGTATCGCTATGCAATAGATAATGGTTATGATGCAGTCGTGATGCTTCCTGCTGATGGGCAATATCCTCCGGATAAATCAGTCGAGCTTGCGGAGTCCTTATTCAAGAATAAAGGAGATGGTAAAGGAAGCGGAGCTGATATGTGTATTGGCTCGCGTGTTGCAAGCGGTTCAAAAACAAAAATGCCTTTCTGGAGATTTGTTGGCAATAGGGTACTTACTGCCGTAGAAGCTGCCTCATTCAGGCTTGGAATAAGCGAGTATCATAGCGGATTTCGTGCCTATCGTTGCGCCACGCTTGCGAAAACCAATTTTGAAAAATGCTCAAACAGCTATCCTTTTGACACGGAAATGTTCGCAATCTTTGCAGCAAATGGGTTTAAGGTAATCGAAATACCGGTTACCAGTATATACTCAAAGGATTCAAACACTCCAAAATTCATAGAGCTTGTGGAATATTGTTCAACTATTTTTCTTATTGTCGGAGAGTTCGTGCTTTACAAATACAAATTAAGGAAAGATGAAAGATTCGGGGGGTCTTCCAATGTCTGAACAAAGAACAGAGCAAAAAACGGTTGGCACCGGTTCAAATAACCCAGTGCCCGTTGCAAATACTAGCTCAAATAACCTGTTGCTCGCCGTGAATGTCATCCTTCTGCTTATTTTTATCTGGATGATCATGCCACGCATCGGAATTTTTGTCCAGATTGCTATAACTCTTGTGCCATTCTATCTTCTGGTACACAGATTTTCTCCGGTGATACGCGGAACGCTTGAACGAACGCTTATCGCATTTCCACTCGCATGCCTTTGGCTGATTCCACTGATATTTATTTCATTTGTTCCGCTTTTTTCTCTTGGAAAGGTCGCTATTGTAGTGCTGTGGTTTTTCGTTCCGGCAATTATTGCGCTTAAGTTTGAATGGAAAGAGGTTGGTGCGGGATTAGGCAGGTTTCAGTCTTCTTTTTCATCCAGCAGGCGGCTTGCGTTCGTGCTCCTTCTTTCAATTATTGTTGCATATTCTTTCAGCGGACTGATTGCTTCGGCCGGTCTTCCAAGAACTGATGCAACTGCGTTTCTCAATCGCGCGGTGTTTGTGAAGAACAGCCTTGCGGATTATGGGCAGATTCAGGACTGGTCTTCAAAAGAACAGCTTGGTTATCCTGCGCTTACATTTGACCCTCCGGCATATTATGTTTATGAGGGAACCTTGGCGTATTTATTCGGGACCGATACCAGTTCGCTTACCGAGGAATTTAATGTCCTGTTGTTTGTCTTTATTCTCCTGTTTGCGATTGGAATGTTCGTACTTTGTTCCGAACTGTTTGGGAATGACCTTTACGGCTTTGTTGCGGCCGCAGTGCTTGTGACTAATCCGTATATGACGACTCTCTCGCTTTTTGTTGGTAACTTANNTTCTCCGCGTATGCAGCAGTTCCGCTTGCGCTTTTGCTTTCCCTTAGATATGCTCGCAGAGATGAAGGAAGCGGAAGCATCGGTTTTATGGCGACTTCGGCACTGGTTCTAGGGTTTATCCTGATGGCGCATTTCAATGTGTTTCCATTTGCATTGGCTATTTTTGGCATAAGCGCGCTCGTGCGGCTATTTGTTAAAAAGAATTTGGACGGAGTAATAGTTCCGGATTCGGGTACGGTTATATCAACAATAAAGGAACTTGCGATCTTTGCTGCGATTCTTTTCGCGATTATTCTGTTTTTCATTATTCCGCCCGTAGTCTATAAACAATATACTTCATCTGTGAAATTTTCACTTGAACCGTTCAATGCAGGTGCTTTTGTCTCAAATCTCTTTGGGAATGCAAGTTCTTCTGATTATGATGAGAAGCTTGGTTTGTTGTTTGGTGCTGCATTTGTTATCGCGATTTTAGCAAACGTTTTCAGTATTTTTTCCGCACGCAAAGTCGAATGGTTCCATGTTCTGTTCGCGGTTATCCTCATCGCGTTCGCGGTTCTTCAGATTCTCGGAGGCTTAAATGAGATGTTCGCACAGATGGTGGTGAGCTTCATAAGAATAGAATATTTTCTGCTCATTGCAATGTCAATTGTTATTGCATCCCTTCTCAAGATTACTAATTTCGATATAGAATCAGGGAAATATGGTGCGATAGGCATTGTTGCGGCGATTGTCATCATTCTTGTAATTGCCTCATCAGCAACGGTTACCAGCAAACGAAGCGTTTCATGGGTTACTGACCAGTTCATCAAATCTAATTCCGCGAACCCATCTCCATTCTTTGCAAACGAGGTGACCGGGAGGATTACGACTTATGGGATGTATGCGACAATAATTCATCCAGGGCTTACAATTGCTTATGGCCTTGATACTAATGGAATGGGCTTTATTCCAGGTCAGCATACTGACATATACCAGCAGAAACTCAATGATATCTATGCAGGGTGGCTTCTTCCCAAATCTACAACTGCTGAAGATGCCTACAAACTCTATCAGATGACCGGAGTAACCACAATCTGGGTGAATGTTTGCACTCCTGGCGGTTCACAAACCGTTCAGCGTTTTGAGTCCTGTGTTCAGGGAGTGAAACCAACCTGTCCATTGGGCGGAAAGCAGTTCAGTCAATGCGATGTAATGCTTTTCATCAATAGCAGCCTGGCAAAGGAAACTGGTGGAAGCAAGGGGGCATTCAATTTCGCTTCATATTCCGAAACCTCTCTTGCTGATGCTGCATACGAAACCGTTTCGGATCAAAAAATCAAATTCGTCCCGCAATTCCCGAGCGGATATATTTTGATGAAGCAGGAATATTTCCCGAGATGGAAGGCTGTGCAAGAAGGCGTTGGGCAAGTGGAGGTTGGGAAGTCGGATATAGGTCTGTTGGTTGTGGAGAACCGCAACGGAAAACCAATCTCGCTGAATTACGAGTTTGAGCTTTGGGAGAAATTACTGTTGTTTGTTTCGGTGGTCGGAGTGGCATCTTCATTTGCGTTCTCCGTCAGATTCCATCCCTATTTTTGAGAGTATCTCTTATGTGCAATGGCATTACCATAGATAGAACTAATAAAGACGGGGTTAGAATCATTCCAATACTAGTAATTTTCATATACCTTGCCCACTCTTCGTACATTTCCGGTCTATAGAATGGAGGCATGTCCTCGCTCGTTAGTTGAAAAGAGCGGCCAACGGCATATATCCCAACCGGTAACATTGCTGCTGAAAGAGGAAAAATAAATCTGTGTAGTGGTTGGTAACTGCGGGTATCTTCCGTCCACCTAACTGGAGAAAACATTGATTTCAACATTGTTGCCACAGTTACTGCTGCCAGGGGGAGCAACACTCCTTTTTCCCATAGTTCCATTCTGGCTTTGGTTGTTGCAAATAATATACTTCCTACGACTGCATTACCAAGTGCTAGTCCGCTTAATACCGAAACCCCGCACCACACTGCAGAACGCACCAGTTCCTTTCTATCTTTCCATTTCTGCCATCGTTCTTTATTCCCATCCGAACCGTTGTTCTTGAATGTTGTTTTGTTGCCCATTTTTCCACCCCATTTATTTTTTCGTTTTCCGAATCATAAACTCCCCAATCGTTTTCTTGATATACTCCATCCTTTCTTTGTCTATCCCAGGGTGCACACCAATCCAGAACGTATTATTCATCACAAAATCAGCGTTTTTCAACTCGCCGACCTTTCGGCATTTTATTCCGATATATGCAGGTTGCTTCAGAAGATTTCCTCCAAATAGCATTCGCATTCCAATCTTGCGGCTCTCTAAAAATTCAACGAATTCTGCTCGTTTAAATGGCGCGTCTTCACGAACAGAAATAAGGAATCCGAACCAGCTTGGCTCTGCACCATCTATCCATTTAGGCAGGATAACGTATCCTTTCTCTTCATATTGCTTCATATGCTTGTAGAGTTCCGAGAAATTCTTTTTCCTTGCCTCGATGAATTGTGGCAGTTTCTCAACCTGTGCAAGCCCCATNNAACGGAAGCTCTCCGAGTTTCCATTTGAATCTTTTGCCGCATGTGTTGTCCTTTCCGGCTTCGCACCAGCAATCCCTACCCCAGTCTCTATAAGATGCGATTTCTCGTTTAAGGAGCGGATTATTCGTAAATAATGCACCGCCCTCTCCGATCGTTATATGGTGTGCTGGATACATGCTCAATGTAGCAATGTCACCAAATGTTCCGACTCCGCGACCGTTAAGTTTGGAACCAAGTGCATCGCAGCAATCCTCAACAAGCCAGATTCCTTTTTCCTTTGCGAATTTTGAGAGCCGCTCTGCATCGTATGGATTCCCAAGAGTATGCGCGAGCATTATTGCCTTTGTTTTTTCTGTTACCGCAGAGACAATGGTTTCATAAGTCGGATTGTAAGTTCCGAGTCCACCACCACGTCCGTTATCTTCGTTGTCCACATCAATGAAAACAGGAATCAATCCGTTTTGAATTATCGGATTTACGGTTGTCGGGAATCCGCACGCTGAGGTTATTACTTCATCACTGGGTTGCATGGCCTTTGAACCCAATCTCGGAGAGCACAGTGAGGCTATTGCCAGCAGATTGGCTGACGACCCGGAATTTGTCAAAAGGCAGAATTTCGTTCCAAAGACTTCGGCAAGTTTCTTTTCAAGTGCTGTTGCATAATCATTTGCGGTAATTGAAAACTCCAGCGCACACTTAACAACCGAGCGCAGTTCGCTATCATCAAATACCTTTCCGGATGCGGGGATGTAGGTTTTTCCAGGCTCAAACTTCTTTGCAGTTTCAGCATGCTTTATTTTGTAGTATTCGGAAGTAAGTCCGAGTATCTTGTTCATCAGTTCTGTTTCGTCCATATAATCAACCATTAATCTTTTCTCGGATTCCAATATTCCCGTTTCAGCTCTAAATCCTTTCCAACCAATGCTGTTTTCATGTCAAACAATGCCTCGTCAAGGCTGCATGGCTCAAAACCAAGTGATTTCAGCTTTCCAGTGAGCAACCCTGCATTTTTCGGCCTTTTTGCAGGCCTTCCAAGTGAGTCGCTTTCCAATGGTTTTATCTTTTCCTTTGAATCCCCAAGTCCAAATGCATTTGCAATTCTTTGTGCCCATTCGTATTTGCTTAGCCGGTCTGTTCCAGCAATGTTCACCGTGCCTTCGAAGTCTTTACCAAGAAGGTAATCTATTGCTGCTACCATATTTTTGGAATAGGTTGGAGTTGAAATTTCATCCATCGGAACGCGGCTTTCTTCTCCCGCCTTTAGTTTGTTGTAAGTCGCATGCGCAAAGTTTCTCGCGAGTTTTTCCCATCCAAATACCCACGTGGTTCGGATTATTATCGAATCAGTTGCGGATCCTCTCACGATTTTTTCCGCCTCCATCTTGTGTTTTCCGTAAATGTTAATCGGATTTGGCGAATCGGTTTCAGAATATGGACCGCTTACACCATCAAAAACATATTCGGTTGAAAAGAACACAAGTTTTGCCCCGGTTCGTGCGGCACATTCAACAATATTTTTTGTTCCGCTTACGTTTATGGAATATGATTCGTTCGGTTCCGTTTCGCATCTGTCCACATGCGTCATTGCCGCTGGAAGAAAAACAATGTTTGGTTTGTGATCTGCAAAGAATTTCGTGACGTTCTCCTCATTTCGCATATCCAGTGTTTCAAAATTAGCAGGATCTTTTTTGAATGTGGTTCCAACAACATCTATGCTTTTGGAAAAGTATTCAAAAAGATATCCCCCGACAAGTCCGGATGCACCAATAATCACTGCTGTTTTTTTCATAATAACGCCCGCACTAATTTCCGTGCTGGTCTATCTGTGCTTTAATCCCCAGTCATATGGAATATGGTTCTTGAACGGGTCCATTCTTTCTATTTCGCTCGGATCGTGCGGTTCTGTTGCACAATTCGCAACTATCGCGGGCAATGTTCCAGTTCCCTTAAATCCGTTCCATACCATTGGCGGGATTTTCACGAGCGAGTAATTGCCGTCTCCAAGTACGATCTCCATCAATTCCCCCTTTGTCTTGGAACCTTCACGGTCATCAAACAAAACAAGTTTTATTGTTCCACTCACCACCGCATAATTCAGCGTCATTTTCTTGTGGATATGCCATCCTTTGACCACATTCGGATATACCACGGAAAAATAAATCTCCCCGAATTTTTCAAAATGCGAATCGTCACATCTAAGCATGTGCATTATCTTGCCTCGCTCATCAGGAATCTGCTTAAGCTGGATAATTTTTACTCCGTCAATCATAAGATTACCTAAACTGTTTTTTCTTTTAGCACTATTCCGAATTTCCAAACTCCGAAAAGTCCTGCAAGCCCTTTTACGAATTCTGAATCCTGCCCGTTTCCTTTAGTTTCCTTTGGCTTTTCTGTGTAATCCCCGCCACTGTACCACTCGGAAGCTTGTATTATCTGGCCATGCCCTGGAGCCTTTGATACCCGGTGCATAATCCACATTAGACTTGATACTGCTTCGCCCCGTTCATATTCGCTCCCTGAATTTATTATGGTGCTGGCATTTTGCGTTTGCAGTTCTTGATGCTTAACGTGTTCTTCTCCACCCAAGTCCCTTATCATTTTTAAGAGATAAACAACCGCCGTTGCCCTAACATCCATGCGCGGATGTTTTTTTGCGATATACTCTAGTATCCCTCCATTGCCTTCGCACATCGCGATGCCGTCGCCTGCAATCTTGGAGTTATCGCTTCCTATCATTCTTGCGACTTCCAAACCAGTCAGGTCTATTGCATTTTTTGGCCTTCTTTCCTCCCTTTCTAGTATTCGTCTGCCAAAAGCTATCAATGCTTCATTTCCAGCGCCATTCCCCCCGCAACAATATGGCCAGACAATTACTCTACTGGGTTTGCAATGTGTGGTCATACAATCCCCGTTTTACTAGCTTGTCTGAATGCAATGTAGTCAGAGACAACGAAATTTCCTATCCGCTGCCTAACGTCTATAGGCCTATCTTCTGATAGTGCATATTGTAAAAGAACCTTTATTTCAGATGAATCCCCGCTTCTCCTGATAATGTCTATCACTGTTTTTATCGCTTGCCTCCTTACTTCGTCTCGAGGTTGGTCCAACATGCTTGTTATGTGCTTTATTGCGAAATGGCCTCGTGGCGGTTTTTTGAAGCTGGCGCCTGGCTCGCTAATAATGTTAATTCTCATCATTCTCATCACCATCATTTCACTACCCCGTTATCTCTTCCCGAAATAATCCCCATACCATTCAATCGTTTCCTTTAATCCATCATCCACAGTCCATTCGCTCTTCCAGCCAAGCACGCGTTTTGCCTTCTCTGCGCTCAGGTGTTGTTTAAAAATTTCGTTTGAAGCCTCATTTTTTATTATTGGTTTCAGGTCTGTTTTTCCCATAAGCACAAGTATCTTGTTCATCACTTCAAGTACATTCATCTGCACTTCATTACTGAAGTTGAATGCCTCTCCTTTCAAACCCATCGTCTCTGTTTTCTCAGCCAATGTGAGATATGCGCTTGCGGCATCTTTTACGTAAATATAATCCCGCACGGCTTTTCCATCGCCTCTTATTTCCGGGGATTTGTTGAAATACGCGCTTCTTATTGTCCCCGGAACAATCCTGTTGAAATTCAAATCCCCACCACCAAAGAAATTGCCGCATCGTGATATGCTGACCGGAAGCCCGTAAGTTTTTCCATACGCACCGGAGAGAATGTCCGCGCATGATTTTGATGCGTCATACGGATGCGTAGCAAGAAGAGGGCTT
>DUGF01000038.1:0-3438 GCA_013331535.1 Microcaldota archaeon
CCGCGAGATCGTATGCAAACGGGGTTTCGTAATCCCAGTCATAAACAGGTTTTCCATCTACGGTATATGTATATTTTTGGTTTGCCGTTTTTGGCTGAAAGAACATGTCCACTTCAAGCGGCCTGAACGTTAAGTTCCCATGGGTCAGTTCGCTTATTGTCCCGCAAACCCGGTTCGCGGTTGTTGTTTTGCCGGATGAGGACGGACCGCACACAATTAGCATGCGCATTCCTTGTTTTCCGAGAAATTCCTGAGCCGCAGCTTCGAGTTCTACGCGTTTTTGCTCTTCCGCGGCACGGATCAGTTCGCGAACATCCCTCCCGCCTTCGCCTCTAAACCATCCGTTCAATCCTTTGATAGTGTGGCAATCGTGCTTTTCATTCCATCCATATATTTTTGAAACTTCCTCGCGCGGAACTCCGTCAGGGGTAAACTGATCCGCACGGATCAACCCCCGTTCCACAAGTTCCACTCCGGCGCCATAAAGCAAATATTCTTCCGCGAGGTCGTATGCACCAATTTTCCACATCGCCTGTTTTACCGCATTCTGGACATCTTCCCTTGTTACGATTTCCTGTTCTGTTCCGGCAAGTGCCTCCACTGCCGAATCAGTCAAATCCCTTGCCCTTTTCATTGCTGGCCCGTAAAACGTGTGTTCGGTCCGTATTATCGCATCGGCTATTGCCTGTTTTATTGGCGCTCGGCCAAAGCCAACTTTTTCTCCTTTAATTGGCTGGAAATATTTTAGTGCAACTGCCATAAAGTTTATGTTGTGGAAACAATATATAAATCTTGTTTTTACCACATGATGAACTGGTTTTATTTCCCTTTATTTCAAAATCCGTTCTTCTTCCGTATAATCGTGGTGATGAATCGGTCTTAGCCTTAGTTTTGCAGGGTCAATTCCATAACCCTCGGTTATGTCTTCTTGTACTATTGCAGGCAATCTCGCAAGCAGGAACTGCCTTGCATTCTCCGGTCCGAGATGCTCGCTCTCACGTATCGCATCAAAAAGTATCTTTTTTCCGTCAGTTTCCCCCCATCTTCTGAGAACCGCAAGACATTCCAGATAACAAATGAAATTCTCTGCATAACTGAATGCGAGTGCCAGGTTGTCCCCTGCGAGCATAGTTTTTGTTCTCTCAAATATCCCGATGGCATTTGCCCGCATCCGGCTTAATTCTGAATTGTCAGTAGCGACAACAAATCGTACAGAATGTTTCGCATATTTAGAATTCACCCTCATCGAGTACTGTGTTTCCACTGGTTCTTTGCCAAGCATCACGAAGTCCGTATATGCGTATGCTGCGGATTCCTCAACAGGGTCTGTCCATTTTCCTACGGATAATATTTTCAATCCTGCAACCTCTGCGTGGAAGTCCTCGTGGACTCTTGTTCCGAAATCATCATCTTCTCCTGTATTGTAGAGTTTTCTTCCGCGATAGTATCTTCCGCTGGTCTCGCACAGGCAGGCAAACGTTTCTGGCAAGTATCTTTCTTTTTTCAATTGCTGAATCGCCATTCGCTTTGCCGCGGCCTTTGGAAGCCAGTTTCCGAATATCGCAACCTCCCCTTTAATCACTCGTAAATCGCATATAGTTATGCTTGCCATGAACTGTCTTTTCTTTAATACGGACACGTTCATTATTGTTTTTGGCAAGGTTATAAAAAATGCTCGTTCGAGGCCGTCGCACGTCCCTGCCGCACGCATGGTATCCCTTTTTATTGTTCCTTCTCTCAAATGCCACCTGGTGATAATATGCCAAGTTGTTTGAAATGCCAGGACGCAATGCCAGATACGATGTTTTTTCCATGCTATCTTGAGCAGCAGGGAGGGACAGTATACTACTGTTGGAACTGTTATGGGGCAATGCTCAGCACCCACAAGGCTTTGAAAAAGTGAGCTCAAAATTATTTTTTAATTTTTCTTTAGGTTTTTTCTAAGGGTTCTAATTACCGAAGCCCCGTACTTTAGGGTTAAGCATCACTCAGCCAACATACAGCCCTACCCTTTCAAAATATTCCCACGTTATCTGACCCATGCCTCTTCTAGATTTTATTATATTTTCATTTATAGCAAATAAGCAAAATATCCGAACATTTCAGGCTTATTTGCTAGCAGTAAATCGCGTTAGAGAAGTTCGATAATTTAAGCGTTTTACTATTTTTTAACTTTCCATCAAAAAAATCCTACAAAATTAGAAAGATTTATATATATTTTCTTATAATGTAGAACACAGTGAAGGCAAGGAGCCGAGATCCTCCCACCACAAACCATTGGTTTGTTGGTTGCGAACTAAAAATTCGCGTAACTCCCCCCTCGGCGACCTTCCTCCCAAAATGCGTTTTCAGTTTTGAGTCTCGTGTTTCGCGAAAAATCAGCGGAACAAAAAATGCAAGATCCGGAACGCAGAACGCTAAACGCAAAACAATCGTGTGGCGACCACCATGCAGAAAGAAGGCGAAGACGAACCAGTAAAGTTGGATAGGTTAGATTACCGAATCCTCCATGAGCTGGACTGCGACGCGTTCCAATCATTATCAAAAATCGGAAAGAAACTTCACACCGGTCGGGACGTAATGCATTACCGCGTAAAACGTCTCGAAGAACTCGGAATAATAAAAAATTATGCCCCGATTATTGATTATGGGAAAATGGGCTACACAGTCGGTGCGGTCTACATAAAATGTCATCACGATACGCCCGAGCTCCGCGCGGAAATAATCGAATACTACAAAAACAACAAGGATGTCTGGTGGATTTTCAACATGACGCCGGATTACGATATTGCGCTCGGATGGTTCGGAAAAAGCCTCGCAGAACTCACAGACAAAAGAATCGCGCTACTCCGCAAATACAAAAAATATTTCCGTGAATTTAAATTCCGCATTTACAATCGCCATCATCATTTCAAAAGGGATTATTTGACGCATGTTGAGCCGGGTGTCAGTTCCGCACGCATTGCGCGCACCGAACGTTCGTTTGTTGTTTCTGCAGGGACGGAAAAACTCACCGATGAAACAGATGACAAAATCCTAAAACTTCTTTCCGAAAACGCGCGGCTCCCATACACTGAAATCGCGGACAGGCTCGACCTCTCAGCCGCTCAAGTTCATTATCGAATCCAAAATCTGAAACAAAAAAAAATAATTCTCGGGGCAAAGCCAATGCTTGACTTGCAAAAGTTCGGTTACGGCCTTTTCAAATTAGATATCTATTTGGATGATTATTCAATCTACGAAGACCTGCGCAAATTCGTTCACTCGCTTCCGAACGTTGTCTACTCATACGATGTGATCGGTGGCGCGGATATCGAACTCGATTTCGAAGTAAGAAATTTTGCCGAACTCTCCAAAATCCAGGATGCTATCAAATCAAAATTCGGTCAGGCAATCAGCCATACGGAATATTATCAGTTTACAAAGGAATACAAGTTG
>DUGF01000038.1:3504-8701 GCA_013331535.1 Microcaldota archaeon
CCCGAACATTTCCATTGCTATCGCGTGCATGGCCGCATCCTTTATGGTTCCATCTTTTGCAAGCAATCTATCAAACAGTTCCCTGACTCCGGTCTTTCTTTCAAATGAAATCGCTATTGCCATTCTTTTAAGTACCAAATCTGCGGTTTTTTCATCAATTTCCTGCACAACTCTTTCGGCAAACGCAACTGCCCTCCCTCTTTTTGTTGTTTCCTGTTTTCCAAGGCGGAACTCGATTCCAGCTGTTGTTTCCCTCCATTTCGGTCC
The DNA here is from genome assembly GCA_013331535.1 of Microcaldota archaeon. Lineage (GTDB taxonomy): Archaea > Micrarchaeota > Micrarchaeia > Anstonellales > Bilamarchaeaceae > UBA10214 > UBA10214 sp10214u. The sequence goes on from DUGF01000038.1 coordinate 3,772, forward strand.
TTCTAATAATTTAGTAGCAATCCGGATTAATGCACTATTACGTAATTTGTCTCCTTCACACAACTCATCTCCTCCAGGCTCAAATCTCTTTGCGCATTCCCTTGCGGTATGAAAAGTCATTTTCGGATAAGTTGCTATTTCCCCGATTACGTTTTCGCATTGTTCATTATATCCGTACTTTTCGGCAAGCTCCATCAAGAGAATTATGGCGTTGATACTGAAAACGCTTGCGGATGCAACATCCGTGCACATTTCCCGCCCGCGCTCGGAAATCCGCCTTTCAGCGGCCCATAGCAATTCATCAATATTACTGAATACTTTTTCCATGAATTCGATATCTTCCGGTTTGGTCTTTTCCTTTGCAATTCCAACCAGGACTTTTTTAGCGTGGATGTACGATTTGTCATCGCCAACGGCATGCTTTAAAGTTTTCCATATTGGCCAAAATTCCGGAATTTTGGTCCCAAGCATGATGAGTAATTCAGTGCCTTGTTCCTGCTCATCAGTTCTGCCTAAAGATCGGACCAGTGAATTTATAAAAATGCGAAGTCCGTAAGACTCCTTTGGGATATCAACAGCGAAATTAATTGCGGCTTCCNNTGGCGAGTGCAACAAATGTTTTTTTTGCATTTTCTAATGCCATTCCCTCCAATCTTATTGCGACATTAACTGAGTTTACAGCAACTTTTTTAGGGTCGTTTGGGACAATCTGCACAATGAACTCCGCACAGAACCTTCTCAGTTTGGCCTGTCCACTTTCCGTGGTTTCTCCATCCTGCTCCGGTTCAACGGATTTTTCAAATATTAATCCTGTTAATTTGTTGTTGGGTGTTATTCCGCTTATTCTCCTTCGTTCTTCAATGGTAATAAGCTCGTTAAGGAATTCGTTCAGGTGCACTGCAAACCCTCCAGTTTCATCAACTTCAAAAATAATTGGGTCAAGCCATTTCATTGCTGTGAGGGTTACTGAGCTTTTTCCCGAGTTTATATCTGCAATTATCCTGTTCAGCGTAAAGCTGTCGGAGAACATTCTCATGCGTACGCGTGCCTGTTCCAGTTCAGCTTCGGTGTACATATAATATGCGTTATATTCGGTTGTATTTTTATACGTTTGGTGGTGGATGGATGGCAGGCAGTGAATACTGAAAACAGAAAACTGAAAACAGAATATCCCCCCTCCACTATCTAATGCTCACCCCCAATCTAAAACCAACCTTTTTATTTCCCGGCTCCGCATTTCTCTTTATGATGCAAATAACTTTTATCGGGACGGGCGGTTCTGCTCCCACACCATCACGCGGACTTCCCGCAATCGCAGTTCATGCAAAAGAATTATTATTATTTGATTGTGGCGAAGGCACGCAGCGCCAGATGATGAGATACAAAGTCGGCTATGGTTCTGTCCGCGCAATCTTCATCTCTCACATGCATCTTGACCATTATCTTGGAATCTTCGGGCTTCTTGAAACACTGAGGATGAATTCTCCATCTCCAAAACCACTTCACATTTTCGCACCCTCGGCATTCTATGAAAAATTTCTGGCAATCAGCGGCTACAAGGCGGCAAACTATAAGTTCGTGGAGATTCACGCGATTCGCACCGAAGGTGATGGCAAAAACGAAGTAAAAATTTACGAAAATGATGAATTCGAAGTCAGCGCATTTCCAGTAGAACATGGGATGCGGGACGCTTTCGGCTTCGTAATAAAAGAAAAAGACAAAATAAAATTCCACGAAGAAAAAGCGCACGGACTCGGATTAAAAGGAAAGTTGTTCCGCACGATTCAGGATAAAGGCGAAGTCACAGTTGGCGGGAAAAAAATAAAACTCAAGGATGTTAGTTGGGTAAAAGAAGGTGCAAGAGTGGTTTACACAGGTGACACCACCATCTCAAAGTCTGTAGCCTCTGCGGCAAAGGGTGCGGCGCTTCTTATCCACGACGCCACTTTCTCGTCTGAATCCCATGCATCCGAAACAGAAAAGAGGGAGCATTCCTCTGCAAAGGATGCTGCGGAAATTGCAAAAAAAGCAGGAGTCGTACAGCTTGCGCTCACACATATAAGCGCAAGATATTCGGAAAAGGAAGATAAGAATCGCCTTTTGGAAGAAGCAAAAGCCGTTTTCCCAGTCACAATCCTTGCGGAAGATGGTTTGGTAGTTGATGTAAAATAAGGTGCTTCTCAGACGTTATCTTCGTCCATTCACGAAGTCCATCTTCGTTCAGCGTCGAATCCCATCCGTCTTTTTATAAACCACTGTTTATAATACCACAAAACCTTTTTAAATGTTGTGTTGAACACTCTCTCTAATCCCGTGAGAAGTTATTCTCTAGCGGGGCCGAGAGGAATCTTTCCTTTTGGTATGGGGCCTGTGACGGGAAAAAACCTAGGATCCCGTTGCGAAAAACCGCCGTTAAACATTTTAATTCGGCTCCACAAAGGCGGTTAAAAAATTGAGGTGAAAGAATGAAAGTGAACCTGAAGAAAATCGGGGCCATAGTCGCAGGCGCGACAATATTGGCCAGTTCCGTAGCCTTTGCAGGGCTATGGTTTGGAAACACCCAATTGGTAAACGATAACGGCGCACCAGCTGTTAAAGTTGTAGTGGGTGAAGGAGCGGCTGCCTCAGACGGTGTTGCTGCAGCAAACACTGCGGCAAAAATCGCGAGCTCGGCTTTCAAGAGCCAAGAGCTAAAGGCAGAGCTAAAGGGTGAGCCAACCTGTTCCGCAGGAAGCGGAGAGGGCAAGTGTGCTATTAGCAATGAAAAAGTAACCTTGGAAATTACAGTTCCAGGTACAATTGCTGAAGGTACATATCAATTGCAGACCCTTATCGGAGACAACGTAGACAGACTGTTGATTGACCGAGGTGCAAACAGCCTCAGCAGCAGCGGTTATGCGTTCGGATCTGATGCAACGGACACATCAAACCCGTTCACAGACAGCTCGACTTATTTGTCTGGTGGTCCATCCGATACATCGATCTTTAAGGTTGATGGTGGAATGTTCACACCGTTTGCAAAATACACTGTAGAGGACCCATACGCGGGAAAAACCTATACAGAAGAGCAAACATTGTGGCTTAAAGGTAAAACAAGATACTCTGAGTCAAAGGATGCAATCGTTGCAGATCTTGACACTCTTGCATATGTCTTGAAATTCAAGGGTGCAACAGATGATTTGGGTATCCAGAAGTGTACAACGCCAACAAATACGACATTGTACGCTTCATGTACCTCAACAAGCAACTCAGACTACCTTACAAGCACCCACAAGACGCAGGTTAGTTTCTTGGGTGAGCCATGGGTAATCAGTGAAATGGACCCGCCAACAACGGCTTTGACAACAGAAACAGGCCTTGTATCTGGTGGTTACGTTAAACTGGCAAAGGAATCAGTAACCGGTGTTCTCAACCAGGGAGATTCATTCGACTTGGGTGATGTAAAGATCGTACTGGATGACCTTGAAGCCCACGGTGAAACAGTCGCAGCTATAGTATCTATAGTTGACAAAGCCACTGAAAAAGTCTTGAAAAAAGACAAGGCATCAGTAGGAACAACAAAGGAGATTAGTGCAGGTGGAAAAATCTATAGAGTTCACCTCTACAAAGTTGCTCCAGGTTATACCTACGGTGCAAAGTGGGCCGACATGGCAGTTTACTCGAAAGAGTTAAAACTCCAGAGCGGTTCCAGGCTTGACCCGGACTATGACAACAACAAAGAATGGAGAGTTGTTCTTGGTTGGAAAAACAAGGGTGGAGCATCAACAGACGACGACCCAGACTCATTGAGAATGGTAGGCGTTTGGACAAGCGATGCGTACAACCTGATAAACAACAACCTTGTAAAGGGCGACTATGCTCCGTTGGTTCAGGACCCAGTCAAATGGAAATTGAGCTTTGCCGGACTCACTACAGTTGAGTACGACTCACTCAAATTCACCATGACAAGGGACAGCGCAAAGAACAACATGCAGTACATTCGTGTAACTGGCACGGCTGATGCACAGATCTGCAACCTTTCTGCACCATACGTATATGTATCATCCTCTAAAGATGGTGCAGTATTTACGGTTAGCAGTGCTGCAGGTGGATCAGGTTCTGGTGCGTCCAACAAGTTCTATGTAGCTGTTGGAGGAATCGACTGTAACACAACTGACACAGCAAACATGCCATCAGGTGCGGTTATTATGCCTGAATCATCCACAAGCGATGATTACTGGGTATTGAGAAACTACTCTGGTGCAGGTGGTACGCTGAACGTTACCTATTCCCTTGCTGGGGATTCCCAGACTTGGTCATCAGGTGGTGTGATTTCAGTCCAAAACTGGAGTGCTGCGAACACAACTGCAAACGGCTCGATGAGCGAGTTGAGGATGAACTTTTCCGGAAGCCAGTTAACTAACTGGGTATTCGGTGTATCTGAAAAAGCGGGTACAGGTGAATCCTATACCTACTCAGACCACATGATCTTTGGTCTTGATGTAGCGACCCAGGCATCTTCGTCAACATTCAATTATGACGAAACAACCTACCCGGTCGGCGACACATCTGGTACAGCGCAGTATTTGTTCAAGAAGGACTACATAAGGTATGTCTTTGCTGGTCCAACTGACAGCGGCAACACAACCAAAGAAGAGGGATTCATTACAGAAAGAGGATCCCAATTCGTGGCTGTAGACGATGAGTCTGTGCAATTCAAAGTTGCAAAAGACTTGGCATATGCCAAATTCGTCTTGGCTGCTGCAGAAGGTTCATCCAGCTCAGAAGCAACCACAAAGATTCTTGCAGAGGGTGATGAGACAACGATCAGCGGTGTCAAAATAAAAGTAAAAGACATCAGCGAAACTGTTGGTGCATGCAGTGTTGGAACTGGTGCGGCTCCGGCATGCACGGTTGACACAACTGGTCAATCTGCAGTTATAATGCGTAT
>DUGF01000027.1 GCA_013331535.1 Microcaldota archaeon
TGTTTTTCCGTCTCGATCTATGTCGCGAACGTCGCAACGTTCGCGAACATGCTCAGGAACGATTTGTCGTTCCTGACATACCGAACCCATGAGATAAGTCCAAGAATTTGGAATTGGAATTACCTGGTTGGTTCAGTATATGCGGAAATCCTCTATTCCTTTGTGACGCTCCACGGCCTAAATCTGCTTGGCCTTTGGCCAAGTCTCTCGAGCGTGGCTCTCGATGCCGTGGCTTCTCCGTGNNCCGTCCTTATCTAACCTCTCGATTGTTTGTTTTTATGAAATTAAAGCGAGTAGCGAGCTCGGCGAGCTTCACGAGCGTCTCATTGAGAACATTTTTAATTTGCAACGCCCTAACTCATCTTATGATTTTTGCATTTGTAGTAGTTTTGATAGCCTTTGCACTATTCCTTTACGTGCTTGGATTGGATATTCCCGGAACCTGGAAATTCGCATTTTCAGTTGCAGAGATGATTATTGTAGGTCAAATTCTCAGCATGAAATATAATCTTGGTGCAAGCTGGGGACTAATATTATTCAGGACGAAAAAAGGTCTTGACATTATCGCGTCATTGGCAAAACACGAAAAATTCTGGAGTTTTTTCGCGGAAGTTGGAACCATAATGTCTTACGGAGCGCTGNNGTCTTCTTCTGTTTCTTGCGTTGTTCGTTTCAGGGCCTGTTCTTGGTTTTCTTGCTGTAAATGTAAAAGGAGCTTTACCAAATCAGGACGCAATGAGTGGCGGAGTGGCAGAAAGCGCAACGCGCAGTCTTGATGGTTTCCTAATCTTGTGGTTTGCTTTACTTTTTGGCGGAGGAATGTTCTTTGTTCTTCTTGCAAGTATTTTGATGTATGGGGTCGTAGTGCTTGGCGCGCTTTCCTCAACCGTATTCTCAGGAACAACTGCAATTCAGGATACTAATCCAGGGGCAACGTTTCTTCTTCCTGGAATAAACATTCCATTCCTGGAAGGTATAATCGCGCTTTTGGTTATTCTTGTAGTTCATGAGGGTGCGCATGCGATTCTTGGTAAAATGGCACGTGTTCCAATTCTTTCCTCAGGAGTTGTATTGTTCGGAGTACTTCCAGTTGGTGCGTTCGTTGAACCTGACGAAGAGTATCTTAAGAAAATTGAAAAATCGAAACAGACGCGGGTTCTTGTCGCCGGTTCAACCGCCAATCTCATTACCTCGGTAATAGTCTTCATAATCTTTGTTGGTTTCATGTTTTCCGCGTTTGCACTAAACCTGAATGAGCGCGGTCTTCTTGTTGCAACCGGAGACTTATCCGGAACACTCCAGAAAGGCGATATGATCTACAAACTCAATGGAGAAGATGCGCTCGGATACAAGAATATTTCAATCCAGAAAAATTCAACGGTTGCACTCTCAACCAATCGCGGGGATATTTCACTCAAGACAAACGGAGACGGCAAAATGGGAATAACTTTTTATCCGCTTAACGGCGGCTCGCTGATCTTCGCAAAATTCAAATACGGATTTTTGGATTTCATTTATCTGACGCTTGGGTTAATCTTCGCACTTAATTTCGTAGTGGGCACGATAAATCTGCTTCCGCTTCCGTTCTTTGACGGTTACAGAATTTTGGAATTAAATGCGCCGCATCCATTGATTGCAAAGGCGTTTATGATAATAACGCTGGTTGCATTTTTGATGAATTTTGTGCCGTGGTTGTTTTGACCGTTACCACTGGTCAATCATAAATAACAACATTTAAATACATAGCAACACAAAATCAATACTTATGGCACAGATACTGCTTAATGGCGGTGAATCAAAAACAAGTCTTAGAATACTCCATAGCCCGCCCCAGAAGCTCGTAACGGCATATCGCGAATTAGATTGTATACGCCATGAATTGGAATCTTTCAGGCAGAGGTTTTCTTCGGTTCCTGCAAAGAGCGAAGCAGTCTATAGTATAATCGAAGTTGGCAATGGGATTAACTCTCGCTATTCCAGGCTGCTGGAATCGTGCGCTGACATGCTTATGAAAGAGGCTGTGGAAATGTCTCCGAACAGCAGGGCGTATTATCTGCCCGTGCTCGTCTTTCTCAGCCGCGCGTCAAATTCGCATTCCATCCTTCCGTTCATGAAATATCTTGGGGAGTATGCTGCCGACCTAAGCATTTCTGAGAGGAGAAACATTCAGCGCGAGAATGCATCCCCGTCATTTCGCGGCTTTATAAAAGAGCGTATTGCAGAATCCCTAAGAATCTGTGAAGCCTACCGTGCGCTTATGTCAAATAGCCTTGATTCGTCAATGCGGTTTTTTTCCTTGGGCGAGATATTGCACTCTATCCTTAACATCCAGCGACAACTAAGCGAATACAATCGTGGCGAGCCGGAACTTCATAGGAAAGGGGTTAGTTTCATTCCGGAGCCCACCGGGGACATATTCGGAATCCCTTCTCTGGCGTATTTTCTAATTCATCAGGTAATAAGCAATGCATTCAAGGCAACTTTCGTGGTTCGGCATGCTCTAAAACAAAATGGGCGCACTCTTTCAAAAGAGTATTCTGGCATGCCAGAATTGGATGATCCGCGAATAACCGTTTCGCTTAATTCGAGCAGTGTGGATTCAGTTGCCATTGCTGTTTGCGATAATGGCATAGGAGTTCCGGAAGGAAGGCTTGGAGAGCTGGTTGCAGTTAACTGGGAGTCAGTTTATTTCGGTACTGAGAATATGGCTATGCTGAAAACTATTGCCGGAGTGTTGGGTGATGCATCCGAGCGCCGAGAATATTTGCGTGCATTCAATGCCTTTACTGTATCTGCCGGCAGTTCAGTTTCTTTGTTCCCATTCATATCAGACCTGCTCGGGGTGGATATGGTTCTTTCAAGTTCTGGGATAGGAAAAGGCTTTAGAGCAGAAATAGTTTTTCCGGTTGATCTGGCGCTGAAAACAAGAGAGCAAGATTAATCTCCTAAATCCTAAAGAAGAACTCCATTAACTAATCCATCCTGTCCAACGCGGTTCGTGACTTTTACCTTTCCTACTTCGGTATTAAGCACCGCACCTTTGGTTATGATGTTTTGTCTTACGTATTCGGGATTGTGGCTTTCAACAACGCCAAGTATCTTTGCCTTTTTCATCCCATTCTTTGTTACTACATTTACAAAAGCAGCCTTTTTGATGCGAAGTCTTTGGTTTCCACCTCTTACCCTGGAAGTGCTTCGCACATCTTTATCCGAAACTTTTGTTGCAGTGAATGCACTGCCTATTTGCGCAAGCCTTTTGTTCTCTGACGGAATTCTCTTTCCGCCGGTTCCTGCTGAAACTTTCTTTATCCTTGGTCTGTGATACTGCTGCATGAATACACCTCAATGTAAAATTGGCAAAAGCTTTAATATTGGCACACCTTTTAAATCCTTATCCTGCTGGTTGAGTATATGTTCGTAGTCCGTGTTTCATCATCTCTTGGAAAAAATGCGCTTCTGGATATCGCTGCCACGCATGAACTTCTTCTTTTGCGTCCATCCGTAGTCTCCTCAAAAAAGCAACTTGATCTCGCACTCCATCTCGCGAAAAAATCCTTCGGGACTAAGGCATCGATCGCAAAGAAATTTCATCTCGAATTCCTCCTGTGGCTTGCTGGCTGCAAGGATATCCGAAAAGCATTTGCGGAAACAACTTTCACTGACGAGAAAAATATTCTTGTGATTTCGTTCGGGAGCGGCACAAAAAAACAAATCATGGATTCTCTTTCTGCAAAAGAAAAGAAGTTACTGTTTTCAGATAAATTTGAGCCGCTCGAGCTGGAACGGATTTCCTTAAGTAGAGTTTAAAGTAGAATTTAATTTATTCCTGCTTAATCTCTTTGTTGGAATGTCTGAGCATTTTTCTCTGATTTTCAGTTCGGGCTTTGTTTATATTGAACATCTTTTTGTTTTTCATATGCCTGATATGGCTTGCTGGCATCCCCATCATTTTCACCCCTGAGTTGAATCGTTTGTCTAACTGGAAGTAGAATCTATCCTTTCTCCAATTCCCTCAAAAGCAGCTCCTTATCTATTGGTAAGTCTATCCTCAGAGTCTTGTGTATGAAATCAAACATCTCAACAAACTTTGCCTTATTCGCCGCCGTATCTGAGTAAATCCTTTTTGCCATGTCCTTTAGTTTAATATCTTTACCTACCAGTTCGTAAAGCATTACACCCTCTTTTCCATATTTTTTATATATCGCATACCCTTCATCTCCGTATTTCTTGCGCACATCCGTGCGCGGCATGGCTTTGAGCATGACAAGACGTTTTTCAAGAAGAAATGCAAGCACGGTTTCCACTTCATAAAGTGGTATGGCGTTCTTAATCGCAAAATCAATGATATCATTCTTTCCATTTACGTCTTCAAGTATTTTTCCTCCCCGGTCACCAAATTTCAGCAGTACATTGCTTTTTGCATAAAGTGCCTGCACCATATCCACTGGCGTCTTTATCGGAACATTTATCGGTCCAACTTCTTTTTTTGCACTACTGGTTTCTATTGCTTCGTCTTCTTCTTCGGCAAGCGGTTTGAATCCGCTTTCCGCAACCGTTGGCGCAGGCTCTTCTTTCTTTTTCTCTCCACCCGGGTATTCCAGTTTGATTATTCCTTCTTCATCCATGAAGTCAAGCATCTCAACCAGTTTTGATTCGCTTACTCCCGTTTCCTTTATTATTTCTTCAGCCGTTCTTTGGCCGTCAATGAGCTTATATACTTTTATGCCAGTCTCTCCATATTTATCTTTGATAATTCTTTCAACAGGACTTAGTTCGTCTTCTTCTGCACCATGGTGAGAAACCGGTTCTATATCCTCTTTCATTTCCAGTTGAGTCGTTTCCAATTCTTCTTCGTGCGATTTTTCCGGTTCCTCTTTTTCTGTTTCGGATTCTACGTTTTCAGTTTCCGGTTTCTCAGTTTCAAACTCCATCCCACTCTTCGGTTCTTCTTTCGTTTCCTCTTTCTCCTCTGCCTTTTCCTCTTCTGCTTCTATTGGTTCGAACTCCTCTTTTTTCTCTTCAACTTTCTCCTCAATCGGTTCCTCTTCCTTAGCCTTCTTTTTAGTCTGCTCTTCTTTCTCAGGAATTTCCTCTTCCAATCCAATTGGTTCTATTTCTATCGGTTCAATTTCGTCAGGTGTTTCGGAAAGTTCCGGTTCCTTTTCGTTATCCCTCCTTTTTCCTTCTTCGGACTCTTCCTTTGGCTTCAACAAATCTTTTTTCACCCAGGGTGGTGCAAGTTCTTTTTTAATTGGTTCCGGTTCTTCTATTCCCTCTTTTTTCTCCTCTTCTTTTGGTTTTTCAGCTTTGGCAGAACCTGATTCTACTGCTGTAAGTTCTATCATCCCTGCCTCTTCCATGTAACTAAGCATTTCTGCGAATATGTCTGGTTCTATTTCCAAATCCTTTCTAAGCTCTTCGGCGGTTCTTTTACCAGTAATTGCTTTGTAGATATGGAGTCCGAGTTCTCCGAATTTTTTGAGAAGAAGATTTTGATTCTTGAATCTGTTAAGCGGACCCTTTTCTATTTTCGTTATCTTGTAATCTATTCCAGGTTCCATCGTCATCAGAATCACGTATCATTTGCGGATTATAGTTTATAGATTAATCTCGTGCATTGCTTTCGCAATCTTTATCCGCTTAGCTATTACATAAGCGTGGATTAAAAATATTGGTGATTGGCTCGTGCCATCCAGCAAGAGCCTGGGCCAGTAGCAAACCTTCATGGCCCTGTATATCTTTTTAAACCATACATTCGTGTATACTGGCATGGGTCTTGACGAGCTTCTGATTACTACGGGAGTTGATGCACTAGTCCGTCTTATCAAGGAAAAAAATACGATTGAGCTTTCTGTTGCTGCGCATCTTTTGAATATTGATTCTGTAACTATTGAGGACTGGGCGCACACACTTGAAGAAGAAGGAATAATAAAAATAGAATACCATCTCACAAAGGTCTATTTAGCATGGGTTCAGCCTTCTGCAGAGGAAATCGAAAAGGAAAAAATTTCCATCACAAAGGGAAAGCAGGAAGTGATGCAGGAAATTGCAATTCTTAGAGAAAAAATTGTCCCGCAGGGAAAGGAAATTCGTGATCTGAAGACCGAGTTTTCTGAAGTTTATAAAAAACTGAAGCCTGACATGGAACGGCTTGGCAAATCTTTCAATGACCTTTCTGCCATGCGGGAAAAAGGCGGAGAAAAGCTAATTAAACATCTTGAAAGCCTTGACAGTCTGCGTGCAGAGGCAAATGGAATTCANNGCTTCAATAAAAAAGATGCAGGTATCTTTCGGGGAAATGGAAGCCGATCTCGAAAGCGTCCGCAAAACTATTTCGTCCCTGGCAAAGACAAGCCAAAAGCCGCCAGTACATCATGATGAAATGAAGAAACTGGCTGCCTCCATCAATGAACAGATGGCTGCTTTGAAGAAGACCATCGCAGAAACCAGGGGTTATGCAACAACCATAAAGGATGGCGTAGAGCTTGTTGCTTTGACTGATGCGGCCTTCAAAGAACGTTCTGATCGCATTTCGCAGGCAAAGAAAGATGCCGAATCACTGCTAACTACGTTTGAGGAGCTGAAATTACGCAGCACCCTTCTTTCAGAAAAAATGCACGAAGATGTCGAGGCACTTTCCCATTTATCAGAATCTGTTTCATTTGCCCACGGGAAAGGAGCTGGAAAACAAATATCCCCGAGTGACCTTGACAAGAAACTTAATGCTATGGAAGAAACCGAATCAAAACTTGCTGCAAAACTGGCTGCGCTTGAGCAGGCTATGTCTTATGTTCCGAAAGAGGGTGGAGTTTCCAAAGAAGAAGTGGAAGGACTTCTGAGGGCGCTTGATGAAAAGAAGAAAATCCTTTCAAGCGAGATTGCGGAATTATTCAGCGCAGTGGAAGAAGAAAGCGGTACATATGCGACATTCCAAAAAATAAAGGAACGTGCGCTTTCATCGCTGGAAGAATACTCCTCACGGATTGAAAAACTAAGTACATCGATAAAATCTGTTTCAGAGGAAACTGGTAAAATTGAAAAAGAAGCGGAATCTGGTTTTGAAAAACTAAAAGGAACATCTAGTGCCAAGGACATCGAAGGCATTCTCTCTTCAGGAGAAAAACTTGTGGAAAAACAGCAACTGCTCGATGATATGGCTGAATCTATAGATGCTCTTATTGCAGAAGCGGATAATGTCTCCAAGCATCTAAGTCTGCTTGCCAAGGAAGCGGAATTGGTTTCTTTACGTGAGAGTGGTGTAGCTCCACCATCTTCTCTTGCTTCAACTGGTGGCAAAGTACCGACTCAGGAGGAACTTGTAACTAATCTTTCGCTTACCAATAATGAGCAAAAGGACTTTGAAAGGAAAAGAGAGGAGCTAAGGAATCTTATTAAAAAGTTGTGGGAAGAAGGTTAGTTTAATACGTTTAATTCATGATTGTTGTTACATAACGGTGTGGTGATTCTGATGGCAAAAGGCGATGAAAAAGAAGACAAGCTCGTGGAATCAATAAAAGAGGGTGTCGAAGAAGGTGAGGAAGGAGAAGAAGATACAAATTCAAAAAAGCCGGATTATCCTACACGGGAATCTGCCAGAAAAACCTCTGCCCTATTGACGTATTATTCATTTTCCAGCGAAGGCATTCCGGTTGATGTCCGCATTTCAAAAAAGGCAGATTTTGTTCCGATTTATGAGGTCACTATTCAGGGAATTGCCGAAGGTACAAAGCTCATACTGGAAACAAAACTTCGTGCAGAACTTATTACTGAAGTCAAACTCGATATAAGCGAAATACTTGATCCCAAACGGTTTGCAGATGTAAAGAAAAAATTCCTCGACGCAGCCGTGCGTATTCTTCAGAGAAATTTTCCGAGTCTTCCTGCAGATAAGATGAACTCGTTGGCAGTGTATCTTCTCCAAAACACACTTGGCCTCGGTGAACTTGAAATTCTCCTGTCAGACGAATTGCTTGAAGAAATTGCTATAAACAATTCCCGCGATCCGATCTGGATCTATCACAAAAAGTTTGGATGGTGCAAGACAAATCTTCGCGTAAAAAATGAGGAAATGATTTACGATTACGCGTCGATGATCGCACGAAAGGTTGGAAGGCAGATAAATGTTCTCAATCCAATGCTTGATGCGCATCTTCCGACAGGAGATCGTGTGAATTCAACAGTGTTTCCCATCTCCCAGTTCGGAAATACACTTACGATAAGAAAGTTTTCAAAAAATCCATGGACAATAACAAACCTCATTCGTTCCAAAACCGTTTCGCCAGAGGTTGCGGCGCTTATCTGGATATGCATCCAGAACGAGCTTTCACTTATTGTTTCGGGCGGAACCGGTAGCGGTAAAACATCATTTTTGAATGCGATGGCAGGGCTTATTCCCGCGAATCAGCGTATAATCAGCATAGAAGACACGCGCGAGCTTACGCTCCCATCTTTCCTTCACTGGATTCCCATGAGTACAAGAGAAGCAAATCCAGAGGGAAGAGGAGAAGTCACCATGCTTGATCTGATGGTCAATGCGCTAAGGCAAAGACCAGACAGGATTCTTGTCGGAGAAATTCGAAGACAACGCGAAGCTGAAATTCTATTCGAGGCAATGCACACGGGCCACAGCGTTTATGCAACACTTCATGCAGATAATTCCGAGCAAACAATTTCCAGATTGTGCAATCCACCAATAAACATCCCGAAAGAAATGCTTGATGCGCTTGCCGGAATTGTTGTTCAGTTCCGCCACAGAAGATTTAACATAAGGCGCACGATTGAATTTTCGGAAATGCTCAAAAACGGAAACCTCAATACAATGCACCGATGGGATGTAAAAACCGATAAAGTGAAAAACATTGCGAAATCCGAGAGGATAAATGAACTTCTTTCGCTTTACTCCGGAATGGACGATGCCGAAATAGATTCTGACCTTGCAGAAAAAACAAACATACTAAACTGGATGGTCAAAAACGGATATGAAGGCGTGGATGAGGTAGGGGCAATTGTTTCGCAATATTATCTTGATCCGGATTTGGTTGTTGATGCGTGCAAGAAGGGTGCAAAGTGGCAGTTTTAGACTGTCTCGCGTGCGGAAAGGTGAGCTAAAAAATGGCTGAAACAGTGTCGTTTGNNTTGGTAGTTTCCGTGCGCAGAATAGAATCTACTGCGCTTCCAAAATCTGATTTTCCTGAAAAAATTGATGCACGGAGAGTACTCGAATTTTCCCCAACAAAATTTTTAGACCAGGGATATCATGAAATTTTGAATGACTATTCTGTGATTCAGAAGATAATCTCCACGTCAAAGCTTGATATTTTTACTTCGGGAGCGGGAGAAGAAAGAAAAGTCCCGCAAATGCAAACAATGGAAATCGAGTCAAAGGTAAAAGAAATAACCTCTGCGGCACTTGAAAGCAGGATGAAACTTGAGGAAGTTACTGTACCGCCTCCAATAGAAGAATTTGAGGCTGAAAAAGGGCAAGAAGCGGAAAAAGTTTCTGCTGAAAAATCTCAAATTCAAAAGTCAGTTAAACTCTCCAAATCTTCTTCTGTTATGTCATTTGAATCTGATTTTGACAAGGAATTGGAATCCGAATTTAAGCTCGACGTAGAAACGGGAGAAAAAGAAAAAGCATTATCTTTTGAAAAACCCCCCGTAAAATCGTTTGAGACCGAAGCGAAAAAGTCTGAGAAACCGAAATTTGAAAGTTTCAAGGAAGAAAAAGAAGAAGTTGTTGCCCCGCAATTTGAATTTGAAACCGAATCAGGGGGGGAAGCAAGGGAAGAAGCGCAAAAAGAGCAAAGAGAGTTTGAAACGGAAAAAGAAAGAAAACCCACTAAGTTTGCAACTCCTCCTGTTCCAGAAGAAAAAGAAAAGGCATTTGAAAAACCATCAGAAGAATCTTTGCCTGAAAACCAACCTGTTGTTGAAGAAGTTCATCCCGAGCTCAAACATGCAGAGCCAAAGGTGCCTCCGCTTTTGTTGCAACGTTCTGAAGAAGCAGGAGCCCGGCATTTTGAAAAAATGGAAGAGCATTTCAAGTCAGAATGGGGCGCGGGAATGAGTGAATCTGATATCCGAAAAAAGATGGTGGAGCTTACACGCGAGCTTTTCAAGGAAAAATTGACTACTCGTAAAGAGGAGTTGAAAGCGCAAATTGTGATGTTGAAGGGTATGCTTGGAAAAGGGGAGGGGGTGCCAGTAGTTTCCGCACCAATATCTGCTGTTTCCAAATCCGGAAACGAAGAAGAAAAAGAAGTAGAAAAGCAGGATAAAAAGGCAAGGGCGTTGGCTGCACTGCGAGCCCTGAAGGAAAGGCGCAAGATCGGTGCTGGAAAAGATGCAGGAAAAGAAACTCCTGCTGTCCCAGAGCCTGCGGCAATTGCAAAGTCAGGCTATTCTACAGGATTGCTGGAAACAGTTTCAAACACCCAGCGCGTAGAGCTAACCTCGGCCAAAGAGAACGTCCTCTCATCATTTTCATCGAAAATCCAGGAGTTCAGGGATCAATTCAACTCTTCAGTTGCTGCATTGGAGGAAGACGAACGCGAAGAAGGCAAGAAGAAGGCCTATGATAAATTCATTTTCAGTCTCACAGCTTTGAAGAATCAGCTCCCGGCATTTTCAACAAAATTCGAGTCATTTATTGCTAAGAAACACTCTGCCGAACTTGAGAAACTCAAGGAATCTGTTGAAAAAGAAGATCCAAAGGGCGCGGCAGCAGTTTCCGAGCGACTTGCGGCTCTTCAAAAATCTTATGCTGAGGAATTCGGAAATGTCCGTGATATAATATCCAGGAATATAGATTCTGTTATAGATTCAATGGGTCCGATTGTTTTTGTTGCAAAAAAAGAGGCTGAAGAAGTGGAAAAGGGAGAGGCTGCGGAAAAAGAGAAAGAAGATGCCTCAGGCAAGAAAGGAGCAATCAAACCCAAAGAAAAGAAACTCGAAAAATCGGAAAAGTTTGAATCAGAGGACATCCTGCGTGAGGTAAATGGCATGGATGATGGCAGTCTTCTATACTATCTTCATTCCACTGATAAGGAAACCTACCGTCAGTATGAACGTAAGCACATATCCAAACATGAGGCTGTTTTCAAGGCAAAGCGGTTGATTGCAAAAGAACGTGGCATGAGTGCGGTTCAACTTGCAAAATATTTCGGAAAAGGTTAGTTTTATAAAACTGGATAGGTAAAGGTGTTTCAATGGTTGCTAGAAGATTTATCCCTGCTCAGGATCGGCAAAGAAAATATAATCCGTTTACTCCTCTAGCAGAGCTTTTGCTTCCATATTTTCCGGATTTGAAAAAGAAACTGGTTGGCGGGCAGATCCAACAGTCGCCCATCGAATTTCTCGAAAGAGCGGTAATGTCCACGATTTTTCTTTCAATAGCTCTTATCATTCTCACCACTATGTTTTTTGTGCGGATAAACGCAACCCTACTCTATATTATTCCATTTATCGCCGTCTATCCGTTTCTTATATTTAGTTTTATGATGCTTTATCCTGATGCTTATCTAAAGAAAAGACAAAGGGAAATCGATCGGGATATAGTATTTGCAGGAAGGCATCTGGTAATTGCTCTTCGCTCAGGAATGCCGCTTTTCGATTCAATGGTCGGAGTTTCCTCTGGTCATGGCGAGGTTAGCAAAGAATTCAATTCTATTGTTGAAAAAGTTACAATTGGTACTCCTCTTTCACAGGCAATCCGCGAAGTTGCGCAAAACAATCCCTCAAAATCTTTTGTTCGCCTTACAATGCAGATCGCGAATGCCCTTTCTTCTGGCGCTGATGTTGCGAGTTCCCTGGACGCAGTTCTTGACCAGATTTCAAAGGAGCAGATGATTGATCTGAAGGAATATGGGCAAAAACTTACCCCCATGGTAATGTTCTTTATGATATTCGGGATTATCATGCCGTCGCTTGGTGTTGCGTTTGCAATAATCCTGTTTTCGTTGATAAGTGGCGGGAAAGTTGGGATAACCTCTTCGATTCTGGTGCTTGTGTTCGCGCTTATAGCTGTAGTTCAGTTCCTGTTCCTGGCAATGGTGGAAAATTCAAGACCAAATTACGTAGTTTAGGTGAAATTATTATGACCACACGTTCATCTTTCTTTGAAATCTTCGGAAGGCTTTTATCCAGAGAACAGATACGCGACATAAGCAAGCACCTTTCTGCAGCAGGCATAGAATACTCGGCAGAGGCATTTGCAGGATACTTTGTTCTTAACGTGGTCATTCTCACTCTCCTGCTTGCATTTTCCATCTGGTATGTTCCTTCTCTCAATAAGATGGTGTTCGGTCTTGTTCTTGCCATACTTCCATCTGCATATGCAGAGGTTGTTGCAATACTCTCCGTGATGCTTGCAGTGTTCGTTGTATTTTTTGTCCTGTTTTTCTTTTTGTCATCTATCCTGGTAGTTCTGACCGAAGCGCGCAGAAAAGCACTTGAAGCAGCGCTTCCAGATTTTCTTATGCTTGTTGCAGCGAACATCCGTGCAGGAATGCCGCTTGACCAGGCAATGTGGTATTCTGCAAAACCGGAATTCGGATTAATCTCAACTGAAATAAAAGGCATAATAAAAAAATCATTCAGCGGGAGTTCTCTTTCATCCGTGCTTGACGAGCTTTCAGAAAGGTTTGATTCAAAGGTTTTTGCAAGAACTGTGTCGTTGATAAAGCAAGCATCTAATACAGGAGGAGAGCTTGCGGAAATCCTTGAACGCACCTCCCAGGATGCGCGCAATTCGTTTTTAATGAAAAAAGAAATCTCTGCCTCTCTTGTGTTGTACGAAATATTTGTATTCTTTTCCGCTGCGATAGGAACTCCATTTTTGTTCTCGGTTTCATCCAAGCTTATAGGAGTTCTTGAAAAGGCATTTACCTATCTTCCAGCTACAAAAACGTCTGTACAGCAATTTTCATTCTTCAAGCCAGTTGCCCCTCTGGTTACTTCAACTGAATTTTATTATTTCACTTTGGCGGCACTGCTTGTAACTTCAATATTCTCTTCATTCATCATAGGTGTGATTCGCACAGGTTCAAAGAACGAGGGAATTAAATTCCTTCCATTTGTTGCAGTGAGCGCATTCATAGTTTATTTCATCGTGTCCACGCTTTTGGATACGTTCTTTTCAAGCATTTCTTGATTTGAAAAATGCAAATCATTTACAAATTGTGGGTTTGATACCCCGCTGCTTGCAGCGTCCACAATTTGTAAAGTAGTGACCGAATGAGGCATGTCAAGAACGACGTTTCGTTCTTGAGCATGTTCATGAACGTTGCGACGTTCATGACATACCCCGCCTGCTTGCAGCGGGGTCTCTTCGGTCACTTTGATTTTTCAAAGTTTTGAACGATATGTCGTTCGAATTGATTATGAATTAATTTCGTGATAAATTATTATGGGGTGAAAAAACATGGTTGAAAAAAATATCCGCAGCCCGAAAGGCCAAGCTGCAATGGAGTATTTAATGACATACGGCTGGGCGATATTGGTTATCGTCATTGTTATTGCCGCACTATTGTTCCTGAATCCGTTTAAGGCACCAGAAACCTGTTTGTTCCAGCAGCCTGGATTTAGCTGCTCTGAAGCAAAGCCACAGGTTTATGTTGGCGAAGACGGAGCGACAAAGGTCAGTATGAGAATCTACAACAAGCAGGGTCAGGTTGTTAAACTGAAGAAGGTTCTCTGCACGAATGTTGCCAGCGGTGATATTACCTCTGATAACGCAGACGATTTTTCAGCAGAGCCGAAGTCGGTTCCTGCTGGTGGAAGCGTTCTCTTTGCCGCAGATACGTCTGTGACCTGCAAGGATGAAAGCGGAAATGCATTGCAATTGTCTGCAAACTCCGAGTTCAAGGGAATCATTGCATTGTGGTATAACTTTGACAATGATCCTGACCAGAGCATAGAACGGACAGCCACTGCAACCTTAATTAGCACTGTGCTTGCAACCGGTCAGTAATTCAGATTTTTCTTTCTTTTTTTATTTTTTATTTTGGTTTAAATTATTGTGTAATCCTTTCTAGATATCTTTTTAAATTTCATAGGAGTAATATATTGGTTGCAAAGGGTGAACAAATGGAATTAATATCTATAAAAAATATGCCAAAAGAGGCAAAGATTCTATTATTACGTGGATTAGGCTATTCATCAGACGGTACTTTTGTCCTTGATAGTTCTGGTCATAAAGTAAAGGATAGATATATCGAAGTCGAAGTGAAACTTTCTAATATGCTTATTTTTCCAGGAAGTACCATCATCCTTGACGATAATCCACTAAGCATTGCTTCTTATTTAGAGGAACACAAGAATGGACTCTAATACTATTATAAAAGATGCTGCAGAAGGGGCAGCAAAAGGTGCCTTAGAATTTAGTGCTGAAAAGATAGATCTACTAGTTAAGCGTTTTGCTCAAGGCGATCTCGCGTTCATTGAAGATGAAGCGAATATTCAATTGGTAAAAGATCAACGAAAAACACCAGAATGGAATCAATATATTAAATATATAAAAGATAAGGATTTGAGACTGCAACTCGAAATGGGTCTTTCTCTGAAGCGTTTGCAAAATGATAAATTAAAACGTAAGAGACTTCTTGATCTAAAACAAAAAATTCTTATAAAATACGGGGATCGTGGGGTTCATATAGCCCAATTGGTTCAAAACGGGCTTTTCGGTCGTTATGTTGGTCTTCTGGTTGGAAATACGAATAATGATAAAGAGATGGAAGAGGGGATCAACTCTGTTCTTCTTAATATCGATAGGTATGTCCTATTTGTTAAAGAAACTGATCAAGTTGAATATACCTCAAAAACAATCGTTACTCGTATAAATGCCCTTGTCCCGAAAGCTATAATCATCTTTAGTCGCGGTCCTATAGCAGTCAAAATTGCTAAAAAAATTATAGAAAAAACCAAAAAAGAAATCATGGGTTATCGTTTTGAGAACCAAATTGATTTGAGTTCTTATCAACAATACGATTTTATCCTTAAAGTCCCCGATCAAATCTGATTTCCTGTTTTATTTAATTCTCTTCTCTTCCGCCAATTCCTCTATCGCCCATGCCGCCCTTTTCCCGGATTTTCCATCTATAGAAAGAAGCTGTTCTTTCAGGAAATTCTCACGGCTTTTTTTCATATCTTTTAAGAGTGCGGAGAAGCCACGGCCGTCAGGCCGTTGAGCGTCCCCAAGAAGACGTTTTACTACTCTGCGTATCTCTTCCTTTTTTCTCATTTCCAGTGCAACCCCTTTGCGCATATATTCTTCCGGATAAGGAATGCATGGATATGGCCTTCCGGTGAGATTCACTATTCCAACCGGTTTTCCCATTGCTATTGCGTCAAGTGCAACACTGGAAATGTCTGTTAAGACTGCACCAGAAGCGTCTATAAGGTCGTAAATGTTCGTGTCTTTGGTCACGATTACCTTGGTGCGCTGCGCCGTCGTTAGGTATCGGTCATAATCTGATTTAATTTCGCGCGGATGGATTTTGATTATAAGCTGCACGCCATCGTCTTCCATATTGCAGACTTCTGAAACCACGCTTTTTACGAAGTATTCCATATCTTCATAGGTCCAGAGCCTTGCGCCTGCCAAATCTGATGTTGCAAGAAGAACTATTTTTTTGTTTTCCGGAATTCCGAATATTTTTCGTATGTTCGTCCGTGCGGAATACTTATCCGCGAATCGGTCATAATCCGGGTTTCCAACAACAACTACGCGGGAAGAGTCTGTTCCTCGCTCAACCAGCATTTTTTTCGTGAATTCCCCGAAAACCGCAATCTTCGTGCAGTTTCCGATTCCATAAAGCGCTCTTGGTTTTACATTGTCGTTTTGAGTTTTGTTTTTGTCTCCTATCGCACGCAATTTATCTCCAAGTCTTTTCAGCAGGTATTGCGGTTTGTAAAGTGAAAATGCCCTTAAAAGATGCCTGAGAGTGAACTTTGTTGTTGCAGTGATTACGTGATATGCTCCGTCTTGAAGGGTTATGCTTGGTATTCCAAGCTCGTTTCCTACATCAACAAACATTGCAGGAGTTACTTCGGTATAATTTCCTATTACAATAACCGAGGGCTTTTTGCTTTTTATAATCTTTCGCACCGCATCCATGCTTAATTCTTCCAGTCTTTCGTATCTAATACCCGCAGCGTTTAGTGCCTCTTCTATTCCTTCCTGCTTGAATTTGGCTATGCTCACGACTTCTAATATCCTGTGCAGTTTTCTGGCAACCGGAAGAAATTTTCTTATCTGGATGTCGTTTCCAGGAATATAAAGAACGCAACCTTCTCCACAATCCTTTCTATCGTCCATGTTTTTCCCTCTATTTTCTTCTCCGAAGATTCTTCTCTTCATTTTCTCCTCTCTATTTTCTTCCCCACATAACTACCGGATCTCCGAATCCTGTTTTCACAAAAAGACATTTTTTTGATAAAGAGAACGGAATCGGGATTCGTTGGACTGTTTCTGCATGAAATTCGCTCCATTCTCCTGCGTTTTCAAGAATTTTTTTCCATTCCTGTCGGCTATGCGCGTTTTTATATGCAGTTTTTGCCCTCAACATCTTGAAAAAGAACGGGCGTTCGGAACTCGGCCCTGAGCAAATGAATGTTCCGCCATCCTTCAGTGCATTGTAGCAATTCTTCACAACCGCTTCGGCATTTTCAATAAGCCCGAGCGTTCCAAGGCAGGATACCATGTCAAATTTTTCATTTGCAGGAATAGGGAACGGTTTTGTTGCATCATGAATATAGAGATACGCCTCATCAATGTTTTTTCTTGCCTCGGTTATTGCATACGCAGAAACATCAAGACCGTATAATTTTTCGTATCCATGCTCGCGGAACAATTCAAGCATATATCCGTACGAGCATCCGACATCAAGAACAGAGCGGTAGGTGCCATCTCCTCCTCTCCATTGTATTCCAAGAAAATCAAAAAGATCCTTGTGGTATGCTTTTACGTAATCCTTTATTCCCCTATATACCTCTCTTCCTTCCTCTGTTTTGAAGTATGCATCTTTGCTGAAATCAAAAGACATGTGAAACTCCTCTCCGTGGCAGCACTTATCTGCTTGCGTTCTTACTCCCTGGTTTTTATCACTTGTGCCGGAACTCCAACTGCGATAGAATTCGGCGGAATATCCTTTGTAACAACGCTGTGTGCGCCAATTACTGCACCATCTCCAATTGTAACTCCCTTAAGAATCGAAACCCCTCTTGCCAGCCATACATTATTCCCAATGCGAACAGGTTTGGTACGAATGCGCTCTTCATTCATAGTTTCGCTTGCATTTGTGTCGTGGTCTGTGTCTATTATCATCACAAATCCGGAAATAAGACAGTTGTCGCCAATTTCTATTTTATCAAATGCGTTAATGTTTGCAAGCTGCCCAAAATAACAGTTTTTGCCGATTTTCAATGTTCCGTTATACGCAGTATTGAGCCGCACCATTTTCTCAAGATGCGTTCCGCTTCCGACATCTATTTTTCCGTTGTCCCTTGCCCAGATTTCGCAATTTCCATCCAGTCCGACTTCATCGTCAAGTATAATCTCCCCTTTATTATATGCCCGGAAGCTGTTCCATCCGCTCAGTCTTACGTTCTTGCCAATATGTTTGCATTTTCGCAGGATGTTAATGCGGTTCAATATCAGGAATGGGTTAAGCGCATCTACGAGCCGGTCCAGTACTATTTCTAATGTTTGCCAGAATCCATATTTTGCGATAAAGCCGGTTAGTTTTCTTATCACGTGCACTGGGTCGTACACCATGGTAATACCTAATCCCCATATATTTTAATCCTTGAGGGTATAGTATATTTTACGTAATTGTTTATTGGTTTTCTGGTGTTTTATATGACCAACTCTAACTCTGGACTTGAATTGTGGAAGCGTGCAAAACAGATTATTCCGGGCGGTTCTCAATTGCTTTCAAAGCGTTCTGAAATGTTTCTTCCTGATCAATGGCCTTCATATTATTCAAAAGCAAAAGGTATTAACGTCTGGGACCTTGATGGAAATAAATTCACGGATATGTGCATAATGGGTATTGGTGCATGCATTCTTGGTTATGCAGATGATGACGTAAATCGTGCGGTAAAAGATCGCATCGATCGCGGCAATATGGCAACATTTAATTGCCCGGAAGAGGTTGAGCTTGCGGAAAAATTAATCTCTCTTAATCCCTGGGCAGGCGGTGTGCGATATGCACGAACTGGCGGAGAATCCATGTCAATGGCTGTTCGCATTGCGCGCGGTTCTTCCAAACGCGATAAAATCGCATTTTGCGGCTATCACGGCTGGTCTGACTGGTATCTTGCAACCAATCTGAAGAATCCGAACGGTTTGAATGACCATCTTCTTAAGGGTTTGGAGCCGCTCGGAGTTCCTCAAAACCTCAGCGGTTCTGTATTGCCGTTTCATTACAATAAGATTGAGGAACTTGAGGCAATAATTGACCAGAATAAGGATATCGGCGTAATCGTTGTTGAGGCAATCAGAAGCCAGAAGCCTGAAAATGATTTTCTTGGGAAGGTTAGAAAAATCGCAGATGAAATCGGTGCGGTTCTTGTTTTTGATGAGATTACTTCTGCATGGAGAATGACTATTGGCGGTGCATATCCAATGTTTGGAGTAAAACCAGATGTTGTTGTATTCGGAAAGGCAATGAGCAATGGCTATCCCATGGCAGCGGTTGTTGGAAAGGCAGAAGTGATGGATGTGGCACAGCAAAGCTTTATCAGCAGTACTTACTGGTCTGAGGGGGTCGGGCCTACTGCTGCATTGGCAACCATCGGGAAGCTCGAAGCGCGGGATGTTCCAAAGTACATTGTGGAAATTGGAAACTATGCCGGGCAGGTCTGGGAAAGGCTTGGAAAGGAAAGCGGATTAAAGTTGCATGTTGATTTCGGTTTCCCGCCGATAATGCATTTTGATTTTGAATATGAGAACAAACTCGCAATAATGACTTTTTTCACGCAGGAAATGCTGGCACGAGGATATCTTGCCACGGGCGGGTTCTATGTTTCTTATGCACATCAGAAAGCGGGCGTAGATAAATATGGTGAGGCTGTGGGAGAAGTCTTCAAGCTGATAAAAAATGCAATTGATAACGGAACCGTTGAGAAACAGCTAAAAGGGCCAGTGAAGCATTCTGGGTTTCAGAGACTGACCTGAGAATATTCTTTCCAGGTGGAGAACTCTGGTCTGATTAGAATGCATGGGAAGTGCCCCAATCTTCTCTACCCCACCTTTTTATCCTCTCTCATCGATTTCTCATACCCTTCATTCCTTCCGAACCCCTTATTTATCTCGATTACTTTCTTATTCCTCTCAATTGCCTCAAAAACATCTTTTCTTGTGAAGCTGTGGGTCCTGCCTTTATCCCCCAACAATCCGTAAATTGCACGAACGAATTCCAAATCCTGTGGCTCATCCACCGTCCATCTCATTTCAGAAAGATCTCCGCCTTCTTCATTTGTTACATTAAAAATATGGAATTTATCCGGTTGTTTCCAGATATATGGGGTAACATGCTCGCGTTCTGACTGGAGTTTTGCTTCTTTCCATGCACGTTCAAGCGTTGCAAATGAGAACACTTCTGTGTCCAGTCCATCTGGATAAGTTGGTGGCTGGGTATTGCAAACATAATCATATTTTCCATTGGATTTAACGAACGTACCAACTACTTTATCTACAACCTCAGGGTCAAGAAGCGGACAATCTGCGGTAACACGGACAATCACGTCTCCGGTTTCGGTGCCATTTGCCTTTGCTGCCTGGTAATACCTGTCCAGCACATCATTTTCACTTCCCTGAAAATATCCAACGCCTTCGCTTTTTGCAAACTGTGCGATTTTGTTGTCCGCCTCGTTTGTCGTGGTGGCAACAACAATTTTGTTTATAGTTTTTGATTTTTTGAGCCGCTGGATTACGTGCCATAAAAGCGGCTTTCCGTTCAGTTCAGCCATTGATTTTCCGGGTAATCTTGTAGAACCAAGCCTTGCCTGAAGAATTGCGATAATTGTCATTTCAAAGTCACCTTTTTTCATACGTGTATTATTTTTCCTTTTTCCGGTGATTTTTTCGCAGCAAGGGCAACCGCAAGGCTTTTCTTTCCCTCATCCCCGTCCACGAGCGGCTTTCCATTAGTTTTTATGCACTCGATAAACTGTTTCATTTCTTCAACGTACATTTCATTAGGTTCGCATTTCACGTCAATGGTTTCGGTTTGTTTTGTTTCCGCACGATATATCTCTATTACAGCTTTTGTATAATCCCATTTTATCGTTCCTTTTTCCCCAATCAATTCGCAATTGCGTGCATAATCCTGCCTTACGAAATCCATATGGATCTGGGCAATTGAACCGCTTTTGAATTTGAGTGTCATATCTGCAGTATCCTCGGTTTCGACCTCAAGATTACTTACTTTTGCAGCAATACAACCAACTTCCACAACTTCTCCCATCAACCATCTCGCATAGTCTATCTCATGTGAATCATCAAGAATTATCCCACCGCCCATGCTTTTGCTTGCGGTGTAGCTTTTTCTATAATCTTGCGTTGGCCTCCATAATGGAAGATACTGGCCAAAAAGAATTCTTGCTGACACTACCCTGCCAATTGCGCCCGAATCTACAAGCTCCTTTAATTTCGCAATTCCCTTATGAAAACGAAGATTGTATCCAACTGCAATTATTTTTTTCCTTTTTGCCGCAAATTTAAGAAGTGCATCCACTCCTTTGCCATCATGAGAAATCGGTTTTTCAATGAACACGTGCGCTTTGGCAGCAAGCGCCTGTTTTGCAATCAGGACATGCAAATGCGGAGGGGTGCAGACAAGCGCTGCATCTGGTTTTTCTTTACTGAGCGCATCCTTTAGCTCTTCAAAGGTCTTGATTCCTAGATTCTCTTCAATCCATTTTCTATTATCCGGAACAATATCTGTCCCGATAACCTCTTCTCCAAGTTCTTTGAGGTTTTTTGCATGCCTTCTGCCTATTGAGCCACAGCCGATAATAAGAAATTTCATTATATCACTCATTGTTCTTTTCGTCAGAGAATTATAAACCTTTCTTCCGAATACTTTTCATGGTCAAATCCGAGTCCAAATCTAATTGGAATCTAATAATTCATATTCCTGCATATAATTCAGAGAAATCCCTGCCAGAACTTCTTCTACGGCTTGGAAAATCAGTTGAATCATTGAAAAAAAGCGGAATAACCACAAAACAGGTTATTGTAATTGACGACGGAAGTACGGACGGAACTGCGAATGTTATTCGCAGTGCGACTCGCGATGCGGAAAAAAAACTTCAGTCTAATCTTCCACTTGCGTTAATCCAGAAAAAGAAAAATGAAGGTCCGGTTGCTGCGGTTCTTGATGGAATGAAAGCCGCGCTTGATTTTGCTGATAAAAATGGCTTAACCCTGGCAAATACAATTATTCTTCGCATGGATTCTGACCTTGAGCACCAACCAGAGGATATTGAAAGGGTTCTTGATGCAGTGGTTTCAGGAGCTGCAGATGTTTCCGTGGGTTATATTCATTTTGATTCCAGAAATGGCCTTCTTGCCCCGTTTTTCAACGAGATGGTTGGCCTGAGTGAAAGCTCTCTATTGGGAATGGGAATCCCGCAATTCTGTCCTGGTTTTGTGGCATTCCGTGCGCATATTCTGAAAAAGGTCTATCCGAAATTAATAAACGCGTCCGAGCGGTTCAAAAAAACATTCGGAATTGAGATGGTAACATTAGATTTCGTGGCATTAGCAATGGCAAAACTCGAATTCAGTTCAACAATAGAATCCGTGCGGCTCTCACCAATAGAAAACAAATGGATAAAGAAAATTCCATTAGGGAAGTTGTGGAAATATCTTGATTTACATAAAAAAACGATGGAGTTTTTGAAGAAATATTCCATTTCTCAGGAATAACTTTAACGTTGATAGAGTCCAGCTCTTCTTCCTGGAGATTGCGGTGGTGAATCACAAAATTTTTTTCCAGGAACCATAGGCGCTGTTTCATATCTCCATACTGTTGCTTGAAGCGGACCTCTTGTAAATCGTTTACCAGTTCTTTCCATATACGCAGAGTTTGCCTTTTCTCTATCATCTTCTGAAAAAATTTTACCGTTGTGATCATAGCGGAAAACGTATAACTGAATAAGACCAAAATATTCTTTCTTAATACATATCTCTACATATGCATGGGCCGCGGCTTTACTAACCTGTTCTATAATATCAGAACTAGCATGTATTAGAAATCTTGAGTGGCCATTTACACCCAATGCAATGTCATAAACTTTAGTTAAATGGACGGAACCATTCCCAGAGTCTTCTTTGGCTAGTTCGATGATTATTCCAAAATGACCAACAATAGCAGCGTCTCTAACCTTTTGGGTCAAACCATAGTTTTTTGCTGTGTCAGATAAGCGGGCGTATTCTCGTTTTTCAACACACCATTTTACGTACTCTGTGCCCGCAGTTTCTGCACGCTCTGGATGTGATCTATCTAATGCATTGTTCAGCATGGCATCCAAATCTACAGTTACTGGTTGTTTTGAGATAGTCCTTGCATCAATTGCTTTTCTATACCAGGCACCTAAATCGTATTCATCCATATCCATTACCCAATATATTATTGTTGAAAAGATTTATAAACCATTCTATAACACAAAAATAAACACAATTAATTCAAAGTGAAAATTCATATAGCACGTATTCCTCATTTCCGCCCTTCCTTTCAAACCCGTTCTTTTCAAAAATCTTTTGCGAGGGGATATTATCTGGTTTAACCCGTGCAATTAGTCTGGTTATCCCAAATCCTGCCGCGATTTTCTTGGTTTCAGCTATCGTGGCAATCCCAAGTCCTTTACCCCGGAATCCTGGCGCAATAAGTATGTTTATTTCGTATTCTCCGCTTTCTTTTTTGTCGAGCCGCACTAAACCAGCGTCAGTGCCTTCTAATACTGCAATGTATGAATAATTCGTTTTGTCAGCCAGCCGCATTGTCCAATACGAAGAGTGTTCTTCCCATTTTATTTCAGAAGTCTGGAAACTGTTTGCCCTTACGCCAGGATTGTTGCGCCATTCAAGTATCTTTTTTATGTCCGCTTCGGTTACCGGACGAAGTTTCAGTTCCATTACAATTCCACCATTACCCGATCATGCTCATTTCCAGAGGAGTTCCTTTTTTCAAATCATTTTTTGCAACCTTGTCAAGTATCTCCTCATAATGCTTTGGATGAAGGCCATTTCCCGGTCTGACCACGCGAACATTCTTTTTGGTGAGTTTCTCCCCCTTCCTGATGTCTTCGGCTACAAAAATAGATCTCATAGCAAAAAGGTGTTTTTTTGTCTTCTCTCCGAGTTCGTATGTTACTTCTCCGAGTGCCTCTTCTGTTTCCCTGATTGCCTTTACCATTGCCTTTAATTCCGCAGGTTCAAGTGAAAATTCCACATCTGGTCCTCCGAGATTACGATCTAGTATAAAGTGTTTTTCTATTACTTTCGCTCCGACTGCAACTGCTGCCACGGCTACATTTGGATTCATGCTGTGGTCAGAAAGTCCAGATACCACTCCAAATCTTTTGGCAAGGTCTGGTATAGTATTCAGATTCATTTCATTCAGCGGTGCTGGATACGCACTGGTGCATTTCAACAATATGATCTGATCATTTTTCTGTCCGCGTATCGTTTGCACTGCCAATTCTATATCCGCGCTCGTAGCAACTCCGGTAGAGACCATAATCGGCTTTCCGAGACGCGCAACATGCTTTAT
>DUGF01000063.1 GCA_013331535.1 Microcaldota archaeon
CGAAGCTGCGGCTCAGGAATTTCTCGGAAAACAAGGAATTCGCATGCTAATTGTGTGCGGTCCGTCCTCATCCGGCAAAACAACAACCGCGAACCGGGTTTGCGGGACAATAAGCGAACTGACCCATGGGAACTTAACGTTCAGGCCGCTTGAAGTGGACATGTTCTTTCAGCCAAAAACGGCAAACCAAAAATATACATATACCGTAGATGGAAAACCTGTTTATGACTGGGATTACGAAACCCCGTTTGCATACGATCTCGCGGCACTGAATGAAGTGCTCGAACGGATAATGCGCGGGGAAACGGTTTGGATGCCGAAATATGATTTTGGAACCGGGACAAACATTCCAAACGCAACCGAGTTCCCGGCGCTCGGGCCAAACGAGGTGCTGGTGTTCGACTGCCTGCATGCACTTTATCCGGATATAACCGCAGCAGTCCCGAACGAACAAAAATTCAAATTATACATAGAAGCGATGAACACCATCCACGGCGGAGACAGATATCTCAGATGGACAGATGTACGGCTCATAAGAAGAATGCTTAGGGATGTTGCGACAAGGGGGCATGATACGCTGCTCACGCTTGTCCACTGGCATCTTGTAAGAAAAGGCGAAGGGGCTATGTTCCCGCTGATCAATACGGCTGATGTAAGGATTAATGGCGGGCTTGCATATGAACTGCCGGTTTTCAAGGCGCATGCGGAAAGATTTTTCAGGAAATATTTAGAGATACTCAAAAGAAATCCGCAGCTGGGCGATGCGCTTTTGCGTGCGGAAAGGGTTTGCGAACTGTTTGATAAATTGGAAACTGCAACAGAAGAGCAGATGGCACACATACCTTCAGACTCGATATTGCGGGAATTTATAGGTGGGAGTAAATTCTTCCCGAGATTCCCTTATGGCAAGCTGAGTGAGTATGGGGCTTAGATGAGATGAGATGAGAACGAAATTATTTTTTCGCCTTTTCCCATAAAATTTCAAAGTTTTTTCTGTAACTTTCCGCAACTGTTTTATCTCTGATTAGAATTCCGTACGGATTTTCTGTAAACATGACGATTGCGACAACATCTCCGATTATTATGGTTTCTGTTAATTGTTCAAACTCCTGGGAAAGAAAACGTACTTTTGAAAGCGGGCGTTTGTTCAACTCCTCTCCGAATTTTCTTATTGTTTCATCAAAAACCTGCCTTGCACGGATTCCTCTTGCAATTCGCTTTGAATGGAGCAACGTCCACCATTCCTCGCCCATCACATTATAGGTAACCCGCTTGCCACCTCCAAAAGTCAGATATTCCTTTCCACCAGAACTCAGCAAACGATTGTAGATTTCATTTATTCCTTTTTTGCCCTTGTAGATTGTTGCATCGCTTCTGGCTTCAGCTGCCTCTTGTTTCTTCTTTAACTCAGGAAGCAGCAGCTCAAATCGTGTTTTCTTGTCTTCGATAAAATCATAAAAGAAATCCGGACTTGTTGCCTGGTAGATTTTTCTTTTTCCTTCAGCGATGTAACTGATTAATCCTTTTTCTATAAGGCTATTGAGTGCCCGATGGGTTACGGAATTCTGAAGCCCGCATCTTTGAAGGATTGCGCCTGCGCTCGAACTGCCTAATTCAAGAAGCGAGATATAGACTTTTATCTCGGCTTTTGACAGCCCCAAATCCTCCAAAATGTCTTCTTTCATATGTAGTCTCTTTTGGGAGGATAAATATATAAATAGAAGGTTTGAGCGAACATATTGTGATATATATGGCAACTGAAATTGTAACGCGTAAATATAGGGGAGCGAATGAAACCAGAATGGCACTCCACGGGGTGTATTGGTCTGAAACAGGCAGTAGAAAAGAACCGAGAACTTTGTTTGTAGACGTGGCCCCGTTACACGATGAACCATGTGTTGTTGAAAAGATAACCTCTGAGTTAAGGTTGCATATGAAAAAGCCGTTTTTGAAACTGTTCGGTGGCACAAAGGAGATTGTTTTTGCCGGCTTAAACGAATCCTGCTTGACTGACCCATTGATGCATCTGGAGCTGATTCTGGAGATCATACACACCTTAAGGGCTCAGGGATATCTGGGAAAACTAAGTTTGGAGACCAACTGCGAAGATATTAACAAAGTCCATGCCAGTTGGTCCAAGGTGGTTGGCAGAGCTGTTCTTTATACCGGCACAATGTACCCATATGGAGGACACCTGGAAGTAGATGACCCCATGGGCATTGTCCGAAGACTAAAGCTCGTTGGATTGGACGAGATACAGATTCTGGTGAATGCAGGTGTGGAAGATAAGACAGGACCTAGCGCGCGCGGTGATGTTTGGCAGTTCGTATATTCGTGCCCAAAGGCAGGACTGGAAACAGTGTTCAGGTTCGGAATAGATTGGGAGTATATTGAACGCAAAACGCGTATGGAAAATTCTTCGCGATCTTGGATAACACCTTACTGGAAATCAAGAGAGGTGGTGATAAGTAGACTGGTGGACGAATGCAGGGAGTACTTGACTAGGTATATGAAGCTTGACGGTCTGATTAAATTCAGAGTAAAGCGGGACCACATAAAAATTGAGGGGGATTTCGGGCATTCGGTTGCGCCCTCTTCTTCCACTCAACAATCAGCGCGTGATATTCCTTGGCTTAACTCTTGCTAATATTTTTCCCTCTTCAAATTCTTCATCAGCGGCGGCAGAACTCAATTTTAGAGACAACTCACGAAGTTCTTTTACTTTTGGATTAGATTTACTTAATGTGTAAAGTTCCGCCCTTCCAACGGTTCTGGTTTTTTTAAGAAAATTGTCTTTTATGAGTTTTTTCCATATTGGCTGTATAGTAATTCTCGAAATGCCAATTTCCGCTGCAACCTGGGATTTTGAGTAATCAAATTCGCTAAACGTCAGGAAAAAATCCAACACTTTTATATTTGGGGAATCTC
>DUGF01000099.1 GCA_013331535.1 Microcaldota archaeon
TGGCTGCTAGCTCCTAGCTGCTGGCCAATTGCTAAAAAGATTGAGCGGATTTGTTTAAATTGTTTTTGCTTGCGCGTTTGTTCTGCATTTGTTTTTGTATTGAAAATTTAAAAATTTTCAATGCTGACAAAATTATAATTTTGTCATTGTTCCGCACTTACGCGCTTATTTTTTCAATAGTTCAATAATCTTCTTCCCAAACGTCTCTGCACTTTTCGGCCCCTCTGCGGTTACGATATTTCCATCCACCACTACTGGATCGTTCGCATAAATTGCTTTGTTGTCCCGCAAAATTCGCAGGCTGTCCGGGGTTCTGAACACAGTGGCTTTAATTCCATTTAGAAGTCCTGCCTTTGCAAGAACTGTTGGCCCAAGGCAAATTGCGCACACCAGTTTNNACAACAATCACTGCGTCGTAAAACCCGGAATTGGTTTCCCCAACTCCGAAATCCGGATGCACCACTGTGCCCATCATTCCGGTTGCCTTTGCACGGGATAAACTTGCAATCTTTACTCCATAACCCGCAGCCTCAAAAATCCCCTTTGGTATAAGCAATTCCTCGTCTCTGAAATCCTTCTGGGCGATAATCATTAGAATTTGAGCCATATCAATCCCCGGAATGCTATCTCACGTCAGAGTTATAAGAGTTTTGGTTTTAGCTTCTGCTGCACTCATTTATCTGTCTAATATACTGTTCAATGTCTGGTTGCATATTTCTTTTCAATATCTCAAGCAAATCTGCACGACTTGCATGACGAATAAGCAATGCGTAGCGACATGCCTTTTCCATATCTGGCCAGCTGAATCCAAACTTATCCTCCCCCACATCTTCCAATGCAGATAAATCGCTTTCAAAAATTCTTTGACTGTCGTTGGGAGTAAGCGAATCGCGTACTACACGGATAGCCTCCTCAATAGTTTTGTATTGGTCCAGCCATCTTGTAAGCCTCTTTTGTTTTTCTGCACACTTACGTAAACTCCCATGATCCCATTTTCCTGTCTTATTCCTTATATTTATAAGAACGGCTCGCAACTCAGGTGGAACAAATGTGCTTTTCAGTTCCAGACCAGCCTCTACGAGTTTTTTTCTGACTATCCCCCTACAATTAATAAAGTCTGAAAGTCCAATATCAAGAGCCGCGGAGCTATCAGTCGCCCTTTCTCCATGGTGCGCTTGCAAATGGGAATATACCTGCCTTTGCCTTTTAGACCGTAGCACTTTCATCGGATCCGGTTTAACGTACTTCAGACCAAACAATTTGCAAAACTCTATTGAAAATCCATAAAGATGGGTGCCACTTATTTCCATAAAAAATGGTTGGGCATTTCGCTCCCTCCCAAACTGCTTTTCTAGTTCAAGGCACTTTTCTCTTATAATGCATATTTCTCTCCAAACATTCTGTTTGTGCAGACCAAACACCATATTTACTTCCTGGGAACTGGAAAATGGATTTCTCATCAGCCAAAGGACCACCTGCCGCTGCCTTCGTGTAAAATACACATTTAGGTTTTGCCTTTCACTACATTCCAAATCATGAATTGCCGCAAAGGCCGGATTTAACACATATCTGTGAAGCCTTTGATTAATTGCTTCAGCTACAACCGCATCCAACCAGCCGAATTCATGACACCGCGCATTCAGCCGATCCATATATCTGCTAACGCTAAGTGGATTTATTTTTGCCAGTTCTGCGATTTCAGATGCAATCAGTCCGTCCTTTGTGGCAAGGCCTTGTAGAACTTTTGCATCTTCTCCGGCAAACGCATCCGAAAATTTCGGGGCGGTCTTTGAGGGTTCCAGTCCAAACACTGTAGCAACAGCCGGATTGATAGAAAATAAGTGCGGACGAGTAGCTGACTTGTCAATCACAGTTCCAAAATTAGCTGCAAATTGCCTGCCGACCACTACAAACTTGCACCTGATACGATAGAGCAAAAAGCCTAATGATTTGAGGGTTATGCCATTCATTTCGGAAAGCGTCTCGGCATCGCAAAAATTGTTTCTTGCAAGACTGCGTAACAGGTGCTCTTCTCTAGGAGTAAGAAACTCTGAGAGAGATGTACGTCTTCCTATTATAGGTTCCAGCATACGCTCATTAACCCTGGCTGTTTCTGCAAATCCGCGCGGTTGAGATGTGGCTTGCGGCACTCCTGCTGCGGGTTTACTCTTGGTTACTACTCCCATAAAAAAATCCAAATAATAACATGTGGGCAAGGAAATAAAAATGTTATTTTTTCCTCAGCACCACAAACAAATGATCCTTGTCAAACGGCTCTAATTTCATTTTCTCCAGAACTTCAAAATGAGTGGAAAGACTGTCCAATACTCCGGCAAATGTTTCCTCTGGCTTCTTGGTTACGTCTATACTCTGACTCTTTATCGCAATCATCGCGATTCCGCCTTTTTTCAGGAACATTTCGGAATTCTTAATCAGAATCTCGTCCTGGTTCGGCTGGGATACGTCCTGATACATAACTTCTACCTCTCCGACTTCCTCATATGAATCTGGTTTGTTTGCATCCCCGAGAATCGGTATTATATTCTCTCGTCCTTTTTGCTCAGCGAGCCTTATGAGCGATTTCATGCAATGCGCTGAAATTTCAACCGCGTAAATTTCGCCATCCGGTCCAACAATGTCAGAGACATGCGATGGCGTGGTTCCGGTTGATGCCCCAAGATAAAGAACCTTTACTCCCTCGGCAAATGGAAATGTTTTCATTCCTTTTCTGATTGCCGCAGCCAGCTTTGAACGAAACGGATCCCATGCGCGGTATTCTGTTCCACCATCGCGTATAAGTCTTTCCCCATAAACTGCCTTTCCCGGAACAGCATTTTTTGTGGAAAGAAATTTATCTATGAAATAAACTCCTTTGAATAGTTCTTGCATGTATAATTACCCATCTCGAAACCTTTAAATAACCGCCTCTTCTTAATTACATAAACCTCTCTGAGTTGCAACTGGGAGGCGAGGATTAGCTAATTAGTTAGTGGATCTAGTGCATATGAGCCCATGCAAATCAGAGTGACCGAAGAACTCATTCGGTCACATCTTTACAAATTGTGTGCACTGCAAACAGCAGGGTATCGAACCCAATTTGTAAATGAATCATTAGAAGGTGAACTCGATATGGTAATTGCGTTGGATATTGATGCGAATAAATTAATCGGCGGTGTTGCCGACAAACTGAAGAAGATGGGTATTGAAAAGCCCGCATTTGTTGGTCTTGTAAAGACAGGTTCTCATGCAGAACGTCTTCCCGATCAGGCGGATTTTTGGTTTATCCGCTGTGCGTCAGTCTTAAGGCAGGCATATGTCCGCAATGTCATCGGAACAAATCGTTTGCGCAGACATTATGGTGGAAGAAAGAACAATGGTGTACAGCCAGAACATAATGCTCCAGCCGGTGGTTCAACAATAAGAAAGGCAATGCAGGCCTTGGAAAAGCACGGTTTGCTTGTCAAGAAAAACCCTGGAAGATCTTTGAGTGCAAAAGGAAGAAAACTCCTTGATTCTGTAGCAAAGGAATTGAGCGGCTAATCGGCGATGGAAATGGAAGATGAAGACGCACGTGCTGAGCATATCCGAAAAAGAAAGATGCAGAATCAGGAAAAGTTCGCAGAAGCAAAAAAAGCAGAAGAGCAGTTGAAATCGACTCTTCGCATGATACTCAATGAGCCTGCGTATGCCCGGATTATGAATGTTAAAATGGCAAATCAGCAGATGTTTACTGCGGCCGTGCAATATCTTTTGCGCGTTTTTCAACGGTTCCAGAGAAAAATAACCGAAGAGGAACTTCTCGCGGTTCTTCGTACAATCAAGGAAAAAAACGAAAAGGAGACAAAAATTACGTTTGAAAGAAAATAGCGCATGTTCATCATGCATGAAAATTATGGGTGATATTGATGGGACATAAAGGATTAACAAAGAAAATGCGTCTTGCAAAAGCAGAAAGGCAGAATAAACGTCTGCCTGTGTTTGTTACAATAAGGACAAAACGAAAGGTTCAGGCAAACAACAAAAGGCGTACCTGGAGAACAGATAAGCTCAGAATAAAAGAGTAATTTAGGAGTATGATCATTAGGAGGGAATTTTATGACCGCAGAACACAAATCCGAAGTAAAATCTGAAGTATTATACTCAATGGGTCTTGGAGACGCCTACAAGGTTTCCAGGGAAAAAAGAACCGGACGGGCAGTATCGCTCATAAAAACTTTTGTCGCAAGACATTCGAAATCCGCCATTTCGAGTGTGCGATTAAGTACCGCACTCAATAATTTTATTTGGACTTACGGGGCCGCGAATCCAATTCGTCATCTTAAGTTTAAGGTTTCCAAGGAAGGAGAAAAAGTTGTGGTAAGGCTTCCTGATGAGAAATCCGATGAAGTAAAAAAAGTTGAGGCAAAGAAAGAAGAAAAGCCAGCCGCAAAAGAGGCTGAAAAAAAATCAGAGCCAAAAACCGAAGTTAAAAAAGAAGAGAAAAAAACTGACAAGAAAGAAGAAAAGGTTGCTGAACCAAAAGCCAAAAGTGCACAAAAACCAGAACCATCTGCTCCAAAAATAATCAATGAGAAGGAAGCAAAATGATTTGAATCGAACCAAGGTTTTCTAGATGAACTCGATAGCATATTACGGAAATCCCTGGGTGGGTATGTTTGCAAAAACGAATAATTCGATAACAATCGTTCCAGTTGATGCACAAGACAAGATGGTTGATATCATAACGGAAAGACTTGGCACGTCCGTGATAAAAACATCAATTGCGGAATCAAATATTTCTGGTCTATATTGCGTAATGAATTCAAATGGAATGGTTGTTCCGAATATAACTACAAACGAAGAGATGTCTTTTCTTAAGAACTCCGGTTTGAATGTATATCGTTCCAAAGAAATCCAAAATGCACATGGCAATAATATTGTTGTCAATGACAAAGGCGGCCTTGTGAGCGACCGTATCGAACATGCGGAAGTCCTGAAAATGCAGGATGCACTTGGAGTTGAACTTGTTCAGATGCAAATCGCAGAATATCATACTATCGGAAGCTGCTGCATTGCAACCAACAAGGGATTTTTGACCCACTTCAAGACAAGCGAAGAGGAATTTTCAGCAATAGAAAGCGCACTAAAAGTTCGCGGTTCAAAGGGAACTGCGAATATGGGTACAGGTTTTGTTACCTTGGGCGTAATTGCAAATGACAAAGGCTATGTGGCCGGCGCGGCAACAAGTGCGTTTGAGCTTGGAAGAATTGAGGAGGCATTAGGACTAATAGTTTAGAGTTCATATGTTATTCAGAACCAACTAAGTAATACCGATTCTGGTTTATGTGGTTTATCCCATTGGTTCTGAATAGATCGATCCAACAAACAAAATTGGATCGGGATATGTTTTTGTACTGAGGTGAAAACTATGAAATTTGAAATATCTGGTTCAATAAAGCTCGGTTCTGGCGTAAGGCCATTTGTAAAGGAAATTGAGGCAAAAACCGAAAACGATGCAAGGGAAAAAATCCTGAAGCTGTTTGGTTCTCAGAATGGGTTAAAAAGGACGAACGTTTCAATAAAAACGGTACAAAAGGGTGCATAAATGGTAATTGGCAATCCATCTGGTGTTGAAGAAGAAAGACAAAGGCTTTCATACGAAGTTGCAGTTTACAGAGAACAGCTTAGGCTTCTCCAGCGCGAAATGGAGCGCATTACGCTTACTCTTCTTGACCTTAAAAATGCGGAAAGGACTGCGAGTAATCTTAAGGACGGTCAATCTCTTGTTCCAATAGGGGGTGGAGCATTTCTTAATTCCGATATAAATTCGCACACACTCCTTGTTCCGGTTGGCGCAGGTTATCTTGTCCAGATGGGTCGAGAGGAAGCTGCCCGGGAACTTGCGCGAAGAATTGAGTCCACTGAAAAAGCATTGCACAGGTTGGAAGAAGAATTTGGTGGAATAAGCGGAAAGCTTAATTCCATTGGAACAAAACTCGGAACCCTCCAATCAGAAATGGCTCTTAATAAGAGAGTCGAAGAAAATATCGGGGAAGATTACTTATAATCTTTTTTTCTTTTCATATTTTTTAATATCCTTCAATATCCTTCAATGCGACCATTCGGGTGCTTCAACCATGTTTGATCTTCTAAAGAAAAAGATTTCGAGTTTTATCGGCGGATTAACAAAGCGGGAAGAAGAGAAAAAACCAACAGAACTTCCAAAAGAATTGATTGAAGAAAAGAAAGAATCCGGGGAAAAAAAACAAGTCGAGGCAAAAAAGGAGTTTGAAATAGAAGCTCCGCCACTCATTGCGGAAATTAAAAAATCAGTGTCAATTGCGGAAAAACAAAAACCCGTTTCCGAAGAGTCACAAATCCAAAAGCCTATTCCAAAGCCATTACTAAAACCTTTAGCGCGTGCGGAAATACAAGACGCGGAAATCAAACACGAAGAGAAAAAACCGGTAAAAATCCCGGAGATGAAAAAAGAGTCCGCAACACCAAATCATGAAGAAAAAAAAGTTCGTGCCGTTCCAGAAGAAAAAGTGTCAGAGAAAAAACAAGAAAAAAAAGAGGAAAAAAAGCCAGAACCTAAACCAGAGAAAAAACCAGAGAGAACTGTGCAAAGACCAGAAATAAAAGAACCCGAAAGAAAAGCCGAAGTAAAGCTTGGTCTTGCAGGTCATATAAAAGGCCTTGTTTTCGGAGAAATAGAAATCCAAAAATCCGATGTTTCCGACCTTCTCGACGGGCTTGAAATGGATCTTTTGGAAAGCGATGTTTCCTATTCGGTTACTGAAGAAATCAAGCAGGAGATGGAGAAGAAACTTGTTGGATTGAAAGTTAAACGCGGGGATGTCAGCAAGTCTGTTCGCAACATGATCAAATCCTCTCTTGTTCGCATTTCCGGGGAAAAAGAAGGGGCAGATATTATTGATTTTGTTAACAAATCAGAAAAGCCAATCCCAATAATGTTCCTTGGGGTTAATGGTGCAGGAAAGACAACAACTATTGCAAAGGTTGCAAAGCTGCTCATTGACAATGGTCTCAAAGTAGTATTCTCTGCAAGCGATACATTCCGGGCAGCTGCCATCGAACAAATGGAAGTTCATGGAAATCGCCTTGGAGTGCGAGTAATCAAACGACCCTATGGAAGTGATCCAACCGCGGTTGCATTCGATGCTGTCAATCATTCAAAAGCCAGTGGCATTGATGTAGTACTCATAGATACTGCCGGAAGACAGGAAACAAACCAGAGCCTTATGACAGAACTTAAGAAAATGGTTCGCGTCATCCAGCCAAAACTAAAGTTCTACGTTGGTGAAAGCATTGCAGGAAGTGCAATAATCGATCAGGTAAATGAATTTAACAAAGAACTTGGTGGGATTGATGGGGTAATTCTCACAAAACTGGACTGCGATGCAAAGGGTGGAGCAGTTATTTCAATTCCACATGCTACCGGGGTTCCAATTTCTTATATCGGAACCGGGCAGGGCTATTCTGACCTTGAGCGGTTTGATTCAGAGAAGATTATTGGAGCTATTGTTGGAGAAAATTAAGATAAGACCAGTCCCCTTAGCTTCTCATACGCTTGGCAAATCTTTTTGTCATATCATTGAAGCCTTGGTTCATCCGATTTTATTTTTCGGGCAATAATTAAAAATGC
The DNA here is from genome assembly GCA_013331535.1 of Microcaldota archaeon. Lineage (GTDB taxonomy): Archaea > Micrarchaeota > Micrarchaeia > Anstonellales > Bilamarchaeaceae > UBA10214 > UBA10214 sp10214u. Next base: position 7,649 of record DUGF01000099.1, read on the forward strand.
AAAGGAAAAGGGAAATTGCACTATCTACTCTTTTTCTGGCTTGCAAAGAACAAGTGTCCAACCACTACCAGTGCCAGTATCCCGATTATAACAACTATCCAAAGCACGTTTATTTCCTGGGATTCCACAACAAGCGGGGAAGAGTTTTTCATCACATCCAATAAGTCGAATTCCACAGTGTTTCCGGAAATACCAGCAAAATATGCTCCAGCTTCTGCCTTTACTATCTCTCCTGGCATTTCAATTGCATAAATCAAACTTACTCCCTGCACCTGTTCAAGTCCCTGTGCTGCAATAGATGTGTCCCCGGCTTTTCTCAGATCTATTGCTGACATTTTCAGTGGTATGCCAGAACCATATGGACTTGCAGCTATTATTTTCTGTTGTGCCTGTAATTCCTTGGAAAATTTATCTACCGGAATTTTATTTACCTTTAGCGTGTAAGTAGTATATGGAATACCTTCCTTTGCTTCAAACGTGTAATATCCATCCTTTGTGGTGAATTCTTTTTTCATTACCAGTGAAAGGTCCTCGACACTGCATTTTGTCAGAGGATCTTTTTCTTCAATTCCCCGGCATACAGTTTCAATCAGAGTTGCAATCTCTCCCGTGACATCCTTTTTCTTGAATTCGTCATTTATGAGTTTTAGATAACCTGGGTATTGTACGAGGTTTGTCTTGCTTTCAACAACAGAAGTTCCGTCACGCTCCATTTTCTGTGTAAATGTCTGGGTGATGCATCCTGAAAGAAATAATATCATTGCTGCAAAAATTAGTATTAGCTCTCTTTTCATAATCAAAATATGCGGATTACATTTATAAATCTAATAGTAGAATCACTGTTCATGACCAAGTTATCTCATGCCGTACGTGCAAAAGTGCTAGAGCACAGAATGCTGGTTGAACAAATTGAGAAAAAAGAGTTCGGTCTCGCACAACTTTCCGCTCCAGATGAGCTTCAGCAACCGGAAATACGGCTCCATGAGCGCGTTCTTTCAGATATCCAGTACAAGGGAATCGTTGCACGGGCTGTTGGAAAATCCTTCGAAGAACGATGTTTTGTTGCAAAGAAGGATATGGATCGTTTCGCTCTTATTTACAATATGGATCGCGCCCGCTCTCGTGTGGATGTAATGAACCGGCTTATTGCCTTAATGAAAAAAGGCCATGCATGGGAAAGCTCGCAGTCCCGCAGACTGCGCAGGCAGTACAAGGAAAAAGCAGCGCAACTGCTTGACATGCTTGACAGATGTGATTTCAACGAGGAATTTTTTGCAGATGGCGCCGTAATTGAGCTTGCGGATGTTACCGAGCTTGCATCCGAGCATCTTGAATTTTGTTCTGCTTCAGCGATTGTTGATAAAAAACCAAAGAAAAAAGGCGAGGTTAAATCAGGAGATGCAGCATTTTTCCAGGAGCTTTATCATCGGGGAAAACGTGCCGCTGTTTTTGGCATATTTGACGGCTTTGTTGATGGAAAGGGTGAGGAAAGTCGGCCTTCTGCACTTGCACTAAGTGTTCTGAAAGAGTACGTCGAGAAGCTTCGCAATGTGGAAGATGCAAATCAGATTCTTCATATCCTGACAAAATATGCCAACGAAGCCGATGCCACTATTAGCGATAGTATGACAAATTTTGGTGGGGCAACAGCATCTGTCGGGGTTGTTTTCGGAAAGCGGCTTGCTTATCTTAATTTAGGGGATTCGCGCATTTATGGAGTTTCAACAGATCGGGGAACTGGGGCATCTGTGACAAAACTTACCACAGATGATGGAATTTGCGGTTCAATCGACAAAGGAATTCACATAAACGAATCCGTGTTTTCCAGAGAGGCGGAATTCCCCCATGTGTATGTAGGCTCGTTTAGTCAGCAAATACGCGGGAAATATTCTGGCAAGCGCGTTCTTCATCCGGAATTCCGGCTTCGCAGTCCGAATATCGGGCTGGCCGACCTCACAGATCTAGATATGCTCGTAGCTATGAGCGATGGAGTCTGGCGTCAATTACCTTTCCGTTGCAAGAATGGAGCGATAACTGCAGCATCCGGAGAGGAAACAATTGCGGAACTCATTAATTCTATTGACCGTCCGAATCCTCAGAAAGTTGCGACTTCAATATATGAGCATGCGCGTGGCCAGATGTTCGGAAAGAAAAAGATTATTGGGGATTATCTTTCAATGCCTTCACCAGAGGATTCGGCTGTTGTGGCGCTGTCAATCTGACTGTTTCGGGTTTAGCGTCGCGTTTTGAGAAGTATCGCGATTATTGCAGTGAGCATGTGAACTACCCTAACCTGGCTTGCTGAGAAACTTTGTGTTTCTCAACTATTGAAAACGAATCGTCGTTTTCAACATGCGCCGAGGTTATGGCTTCTTCTTTCAATGACGGAACTACTGTTTCGTCTCCAGAAGCGTTACTTCCGGCAATTCCTGCCGTAGCTCTTGTGAGCATGTTTATCGCAGCATTGAGGTCTCTGTCCATACTGAGACCACAGGAAGGGCAATTATGCTGCCGTTCCCATAATCCTTTTGGCACACAGGTTCCGCACTTGCTGCAATCTTTAGACGTATTTTTAGGATTCACAAATACCACTTCACAACCAGCACTTTCAGCCTTGTAGGAAATCATATTTGTGAATATTCCCCATCCTGCATCTGATACACCTTTGCCGTGTTCTTCTGCTATTCCCTGCGCATCAAGCTTTTCAAATGCAATCATGGAATATTTGACAAGTAATGAATTGGCAGTCTTATGCAGCCAGTCTTTTCTCGTATCTGCTGCTTTGGCATAAACTTTTGCGACTTTCAGTTTTGCCTTTCTTCTATTTCTGCTTCTGAATTTCTTCTTGGATAGCTCCTTCTGGGCAGCGCGCCCGCTACGGGCATATTTCAAGCATAAAAAATAGAATTGTTGTGGGCCGATTCATCAGCCTGCGAGGCAGGCAGAACTCTCGGCATTCTCGAGGCGCGACTCAGTAATTAGACCTACTAGAACTAAATCTAAGAATAGCTTCGCATGTTTTAACAGGTTCCATTATCCTGGCTCTTTGCCTTTTATCCAGATCTTTTAAAAGCCGGCGGCCTGCGGTTGCGATTGTTTCTAACGAATGATAATCGCCCATGGGATGATACACAATAAGATCATATAGCAGATCCATTGCATGCGCAGCCACATTGTACTTGCGCAAGGTGCTGAGTAGAAGCAATTTTGCCGCATTTTGAGGAACCGGATAGTACTCTTGTCGACAGTCTAATAACATAGATACACCGTCCAGCTGTTTCGGGTCACGATCAATCATTCCAAAGGTTTTTCTGAGGTTTTTATTGAAGGTATCTAATAATCCCCTGCCCTGTGCAAGCAAAGTACTCACATCGGACGTATCCAGCTCGGTAGGCAACGGATAGCATTGACTGCAAAGCTCTTTGCCGCGCTGGTGTGTTTTGCATGCATCCACTATCTCGCGCGCCCGTGCGCCCCCCATTTCACAGCCTTTCAGTATTATCATTGCCCTTAATTTGCGCAGTTCGGTTTTTGGAAGCGGTGCGTGTATTACTTTAAACAACGCCTCTCTTGCGCATAAGGAAAGTTCTAGATTCTCTTTTAATATACCTCGTCCTAATTCACGCCGTCTATCCTCGAACTTAAGGCAATTGTAAAGGACGTGGATTGCCTGAGCCCTAACAAAGTCTGCAAACCGTACAGGATTTTTATTGCCTTCCAGTGCTTTTCCAATTTTTCTGCGTACCTCGCTCACAAGGCCTGGTTTGCAAAGCAATTCTTTTATATTATCCACACGCTCAGGCTTACGATGCAACTCAACAAGCAGATCTGTCGTACCCTCAGTATGGGAGCAGCCTATACCTATATCCTGCCAGCCTCTGAACCATGGTTCTTCCCTTGGCTTTGCATCTATAAGCTCTCTTTCGCGAAATAACTTTGCGGCTGTACTACGGGGAGCTGTGCGCCGCCCTGCATCCAATTTGTGTCGTTGCATAGTTTAACCCTACTCGCTTTCAATCCTCGGCGCAAGATAATACGCAACCTTTGCACCTTCCATCTCATATTCAATCCTGAGCGGCCGATCTGTTTCAAGATTAAGCGTAACCATACTCCCACCCGAGCTTGCCTTAACTATATCTTCAAGATACTGTAGGGGGAACGTAGCCTTTGCATCGCTATTCACGTTCAACTCCCCAATCTGCGGGCTTCCTTTTTCAAATTCAGCCTTCATGTCTCCGCTGTCTCCCTTCACTTCCACTATGAACGAATCACTTCCAAGAACAAATCTAACATGTGAACTGACAAGTTTTGCATCCTTCAGCGCTTCCTTTAACGCGTCAGCGTTCACTTTAACAAAACTTTTGAATTCTATCTTTGGTTCTCTCTGGACCCCTTCCCCAATTTCAAGAAGCGGGATTTTGAACGTTCTTTTTTTCTTGTCCATTATGAACCGCACGACAAGCCTTCCTTCCTCAACACTCAATTCTGCCTTTTCTCCCCTGTTTCCGCGTGAAAGAACATTGCTTAATTGTGCCATATCTAGTCCAATCTTCATAGTATCTTCTACGTGGTATTCCACAAATGACATTTTAGGCATGTGAAAGGAAACCATTGAAATCTGTGAAGGGTCCATTGCACGCAGGGATAATCCTTCAGGAGTGATTTCAAACTGTCCTTCATCCACAAGATTCACTATGGCGTCCATTGCCGATTTAAGAGCAGGTGCTTCATTTACAACTAGTTTCATGTCATAACCTCCCAAATAATTAGATGATTGTTTATCTGCGGAAAATAATTTAAATGCAGGTGGTTGAGAGGGTTCTTGCTCTGTTCGCTGTCGTCACAGTCTCTGAATCAACAGCATCGGAACGACATCGTATATGTTTGTTGCGTCAGATTGTATCAGATGGCTGCCAGTTCTGTTCGCTTCCTCAAGACTTGCCCCAATCAATCTTGCGCGTTCCGGTTCCGGAACAAAATTAAGATATCCCTGATGAACAGGTCTTAATTCCGCAACTGCGGTTACTACTTTCTCTGCACCCGGAGTAACGAGATATCCGATAACCGATATGAGTTTTAGTCCGATTCCTTGGAGATGTGTTCGGAATCCGCCTTCGTTCGGCTTCGATGCGTTTGTGTACAATGCTGTGTTGCGGACAACCTCCTCCTCGCTTTTTCCGGTTTCGTCTGCGACTTTTCTGACAAGAATATCGATATAATGCCTAAAGAACGGATGTGCGTCTATCGAGTATTCCGAGCGGTTCAATCCATCAACTTTCAATTTTGGGTCAACATCAAAAAATGCAGTCGAATATCCAAGATAAATATATTTTCCAGGTCCTGCTGCTTTTGCGATATTTTCAAGATGTTCTGCCTTTGGATAGCCCGCGTATTCTCCGTCTGGATTTGTTTCTATCCAATGCCCAGCTTGAAATCCATATACAAGCGGGAATGGGCCATAAACATAAAGATTGTCAGGAGGATCCAAAAATTCTACATGCGATCTATATTTTCCTGCTTCTGCCATTAGCGGTTCCCATAATTCCTTTGGCATTTGGTCAAGCCATTTCTTTGCCTCATCTCCGGTTGGATGATTTCCATTACAGTGTGCCATTACCCGCAATATTTCATGGTCAAGATACCCTCTGCCAAATCTTAATCGTGCCACAGTTAATGCATGCTTTACAGGGTCTGTTGCGAGCACATCTATTTTTGCTGGCGATGCGGCATCAAGCAATCCGTGCGTAGATGCCCCCTGTCTGCAACCTATCTCCAGAACACGCATGCCATCTGTGAAAGGAAGCGTAGTTCCAAGAAATTCGCGGAGTTTGGCTATCGCGGTTTTTGAACCGCTTCGGAATATTCCGGTTTCCAATTCGTATTTTTGCCCGCAGACACCAAGAGGTTCTCCTCCTGCGGGATATCCTTTCCTGAACATGGTTTTGAAACTCATAAATTCGCCTCATAATTAGTTCGTTTGTATGTTGTGTTGAAATGTTTAATAAGTTATATGGCAACTCTCAAGCTATTCTAGTGGGTTTAAATATTTTCCAATCCCATATAAACTAGGTGAATACAATGGAAAATGTAACACTGGATGTTTTATATTCAGAATTGAAATACCTTCATAAAAAGATAGAATCTCTAGAACAGATTTTAATCCCCGAAGCCGCAGCCACGCAAAGGGATAAAGACCAGCTTGAAGATGCCCTGCGCGAACATCGTCAGGGTAAATCTGTCAAATTTTCAGATATAAGGAAGGATTGAGATGTACGCAGTTATCCTTTCTAGATCCGCACAGAAGGGTTACGATGATTTGAACGAGCATCGCGATCGGGTAAATCATTTACTTGATATTCTTTCCGTGGTTCCGCGTCCTTTTCAAGAATTTGATCTTATAAAACTGAGTGGCCTGAATAGTGCGTATAGAGTGCGAATTGGAAAACTTCGGATAAAATACCAGATACGAGAAGCCGAGCGAGTAATTCTTGTTTTTTATATTGGTCCGAGAGAAGGCGCTTACGATTGATTTGATGGCAACTCTCAAGCTACTCTTGTCTCCATGTACTTGTCAGACTGGGACGGTCCGGTCATTGTTGCCATTTTTTCTTTAGCAGGTTTGCTTTTTAAACTGTTGCATTAAGTAGAAATACCTGCACAAATTGAGTGCATGTATCCTGTTGAAATGACGAGTGATTTGAAAAATGGAAGATAGCCTCAAACCAATTGTTTTAGCAGTCGGTCAAATACCTCCAAAATTCGATTTCCGCAATGCTGCGAGAGAGTTGGTAGAATCCAGGTTTCCCAGAATCTACTGGGATACTGCAATGCGATTCTTTGATCTCCTGGCAGGATTTGAACAGGTTGTTACGGGTGTTTGTAAGTTATTAGTCCGTTTTCATTTTGAACATATCCGCATCCTGGTTGCGGTCCGTATATGGCCTCGAATATTGCATTCAAGAGTCCAGCTACGTCCTGTCCAACATCATGGCGGAAGGATATGCGGAGCAGCTGTTCAACATCAATTCCAGTATTCATTGCTAAGTCGCTTGGCAGACCGGAAACAGAATATCCCTTTCCATTCAGTTTCATTGCGAGTTTTTCTGCTGGCATTCTTCTCTCGCGTATCGCTATCACCAGATGATTCGGCATATCCCTAAGAAAACCCCTTTCAAATTCCGTTTGCAGTGAACCGGTTACTTCGGGAGGGCGCATATGTGTATTTAGCAACAAAAGCGGAGAACTAATCTGATCTACTATCCAAGAACCTGTAGAGTAACCGGTTGCTGATTCAACCGCGTGTCCTTCAAGTTTGTCTACGAATTGCAGTACTGTATGATATGTCTTATATCCAATCCTTGTGGTCATTTCTTCTGCTCTGTCAAATAGGGCAGCATTCATTGAAACCAGTTCTGGAAGGGAAATCCAATATCTGGTTTTTTCAACATCGTCTGGCCGAATACCCAATCTTGTTTCAGGGCTGAACTGTAGTGCGATTTCAGGATAATACTGCCATTTGTCGTCTTTACCCCTGAAAACATTGCCTCTGCCGCGTGCTACTGCTTCCTCTATCGAAGCCAATATATCATCTCTTGAATACCCAATCCCAATTGTTGGCTCCGCAGCAAGGCCTTTTGATGAGCCTGCAATATATACCTCGCATAATTTGGTTACATCATAATTCACTACCCCAAATGTATGCGATCCGTCTAAAAAGATAAGAGGGGGCTTTTTCAACATTCCTTCACCGATTCTTCGTAATCTGTCAATCATTTGCAGAGTATACTCCTTTCCAAGAATCCTGTCCATGTGCTCAAGCATAATGACGATGTCTGTGCCAAGCCTGGAGAAATGCGTTTTCACCACATCCATTGGTTTCCCCTCTCCTTCAAAAAACCCGCGATCCGATCTAATGATTCTCTGGGAGAGACGTTCTTCCAGTTCAGATAATTGTTGCGGATAAACTTCATGATTCACGTGTCCATGCGTTCTTGCTGCCAACTGACCTACAAGAAACGCACGATGGATCTTCCGGAATGGCGCTGAGCGATAACCGTAATTCTGGCGGGTCATTATATTCAGAATCAGGTTTCGCATTTCATCAGGAAAAAATAGATACCTGGCTATTGTCGGGTATAGCATATCTGAGAAATAGAAAAACGGTTGCATGGTATATTTTTCTTCTCTAAGTCTTTCGTTTCCATATTGCAAAGAGTCTATTTCATTTTTATATCTGTCAAGGAATGCGAGAAATATCGGTATTGCTGCGCAGGTTGCAGAATTCGCGAAAAAAACGTTTCTTGGGTTGCAGTGCAGTGCAGTTGCAGTCTGCGCTCTGGTTTCTTCCGCAAGATCATATCCCCACTGTGCCATGGCATTGGGTCTGCTGCGGCACTGGCAAGCCCGCCTTGCTCTTTCCAATCTCTCAAGGTGTGCAGCGAGTTTTTCCTTATCAGATTCGCCCAATTTTTTCTGTAAGTCCTCAAATGTGGGTCTTCCGTTTCCTACTCCCTTTACGTTCTTTCCGGTTTCTCTGGCAATCTGTTCTGCAATATGTTGTGCAATCGCATGGTACAAATCAGTTGCCCTTACCCCAGTGTGCCAACTGAAGTATTTCTTTTGGTCCGTGTCGTAAGGAGTAACTAATCTTCTTCGCATAAATACTAGTCTATATTCACAAAATATTAAAAATTGCGACTATTAAGGAAAAATCCACAGTAAAACCGCTCCAGAGCGGCGGTTAACTTAAATCCTAGTTACCGATAAGAATACGCCCATGGTTCTTTGCATGGTTTCCGATTTATCTCTATTACGTCAAAAAAATAAGCAAGAGAAGGGCAATGCTTTCATTTCCAGTCAGTCCAAACAAAAGAAACCAAAGAAAACCAGCGAGTCTGATTACGAAGGAGCGGGAGTGTTCGTTTAACTACTATTCACATCGTGGAGCTTCACCACCTACGCGCTACTCCCAAACCTTAACTTTCCACCTAAACCTTAACCTTTCTCACAATAATTCCTGCCTCCTTCAAGAGTTTGAGTGGTGCATCTCCGAGCGGATATTCTGCATTATAAACAACTTCAGAGATTCCGGCATTCAAAATCATCTTAGTACAGAGCAGGCATGGAGAGAAAGTTGTGTAAACTACCGCATTTTTTATTGAAATCCCATGATAAGATGCCTGAACTATCGCATTCTCCTCTCCATGAGAACAATAACAATCCTCTAGATTCTTTCCGCTTTCCGAGAATCCATTGCATCTTGGACACCCGCCTTCATTGCAATTCTTCACTCCGCGCGGAGTTCCGTTGTATCCGGTTGAAATGATTCGCTTGTCCTTCACAATTACAGCAGCAACCTTTCTTTTCATGCAGTTGCTTCGCGATGCAACAACCTGTGCGATTGACATGAAATAACTATCCCATGATGGCCTTTCCAACTTGAATTGGTCTGAAACCTGTGCGAGCGTGCGGTCCACTGAATCGTAAAGTGCTGCAAGATCCCCTTCATTTTCTATTCTGTGGTCTGCCATTTTTGCGGTATCTGTGATGCTTTGCTTTGTTTTCTCAGAGTTTTTTGCCTCAAGTTGTTCTATCCGCATAAACGCATCAAATGTTTTCGGGTCGGCCTCTCTCCCCCGTGATTTCATTCTTTCAAATCTCAATTCCGGTGATGCAGTAACATAAATCAGTGTGAAATCCTTTCTTTTTTTCAGTTCCTCAACCTCAAGCGGATTGCGGATTGAATCAATGACATAATTCATGCTATCCTTTACCTTGAGCAGCGTTTTCTTTGCAAGTATTCCAGGACCGAATTCCTCACGTAAGCCATTGCCTTTGGCGATTAAGTTTTCCCTGGTTACCTCTTTTCCTTCTGCGGTTAATTCTTCTCGGATTACATCCGAAAGAGATAGGTAATCGAATCCCTTTTTCATCAAATGTTCCGCAAGTGTTCCCTTTCCAGCGCAATTTTCTCCGGTTAGTCCGATTATCATATTTCCACCCCAACCTTCTATTTGCTTTATCCTTCAGTCTCTTGAGCATATATTGTGCCTATGAATTGTTGCATGTCATCAAACATCCTTTTTTCATCAAAGAGCTCTCTAAATGGTTTTCCTATCTCTCTTTTTGAAAAACCCTCAAGTGCAGATGCCCACATATTGCTTAAATCCTGTTCAGTTACCCCAGTTGCCAGTTTTTCAAAGCCAGCCCATGGGTGTTCCAGTGCATATTCTGCAAGCATCTTAAACACCTTTGAATTTAGTACATCCTCTTGTACCGCACACGCGTCATTAAGATAATACTCAAATATGTTTCGCAGACGGTCGTATTGCCTCAGTCCATAACTGAGTTCCACGAGCATAGAAAACATCTCCCCGCTTCCAAAATGTTTTGCAGACCACTCGTCTCCCATCGCTCTGTTCAATTCCTGGTGGGCGAGTTCATGCATCAGAACTTGCGCCCTTAGTTCATTCCGTGAAGTGGCCTCGTCCCGTCCCCTGTTCTGGTGGAGATAGAATAACCGCATTATAAGAAGTGTCATAGACGCGAGTTCTGGCTGCAGGTTACAATTTTGTGTAATATTTTCTGCAAGTGATTCGAATTCTGCCCAGGAAACCTCTTTTTTGGAGAGCGTATTCCGTACCATTGCCTGTACTGCATTCGGGTCTATTCCGTAACTTATTATCTTCTCCCATTGTTCGGGTTCACTTAGTTTATTGCCACGGTCTATTCGGTCATCGAATAAGTATATCCTGCCAGTGCTAACGATACTTGTTCCTATAACCGAATGGCTGAATGCAATTTCGGTCTCTTCCAGGAGATAAACATCATACGGTCCAACCTTACCCTGTGTTTTTACCTTTCCGAAAATAAATGCCAGATTTGAATTAATTTCATGAATATCAAGAACGTATCCGCCAGCCTCTATACTTTCGCGTACACTTACTTTTTGTTTATTCTCTCCTCTGTCAATTCGTTCCCTAAGTCTTTTTAACGCAAAATCTATTTCTTTGTCCAATTCAAATTCCAAATTATCTTTAAATCGTTCTACTTCCTTCAGCAGACTTAAATCAAACTTGCCCTTTTTTATCCATTCAATGGTCGCCTTTGCGGATTCTTCAAAAGTTCCCATTCGTTTTGCCTGAGTTGATACTCTTTGATCACTGTGTTCACTTTGATTTTCTGGACCATAACATCTTGTGAACGCTGCTGGTGTTGCTGCAAGTGCCAATGCTGTTTGCAGGAATCTTCTTCTGGAAGTCATTCCGTCACCTGTTTCTTCGTATGAAAAGTAGCAAACGGGGAATCTTTGTTATGAATTCCCTCTATTTCATTTATAACTGGAATATCCTCTTTGCTTAGCATCTCCAGTCGCTCTCCCCACACCTTTAGTTCATCGCTTGTCATAAACACGTAAAGAACGTCGCCCTCACAAACAGTCTTTCCGAAATATATGTCATCGCAGGAAATCGCAACCTGCATTCGCGTTTTTGCTTCGACAAGTGATTCTTTTTCGTGTTGAATTGTTTTTATCTCACCCACGATATCTCCATTTCGGTTCATCAATCTGAACCCGCTTTTTATTCTTCCGCCAAGAACCTCAACTCCGAATACAGCTGGTTTGCAAATCCTGAAACAGCATCCGCCGAGGATTTTTATTTTTCCAGGCCAGGGGAATTTTTCAAGTGCGACTTTCTTTTCCTTTTCTTTCTCTTCAGTTACCCATTCTTTATATCTGTCAATGAGCGAGTAAATAATATTACTCCAGATTATCGGAATTTCACTTGCTGCGCCTTCTTCCGTTGCTTCCGGTAATGTTTCAACATTAAAAGCAAGGATTACACCAAGATATCTATCTTCTTTTACAACTGCCTGCGCTTTCAGGACATCCTTTCTGGTCACCCTTCCAACCTTTGCATCCTTTACAGGAATCTTTTCCTCTTCAAGAAGCTTTACAAGTGCTTCAACAGAACCAAGAGAATCCGCACGCACAATAACTCCATTTTCATTTCTTTCAACAAGTATTTGCTTCATTTTTTCTTCAAGCTCTTTTTTGTCTGCTTCGATGTTTTCGCTGTTCGTTACCATAAACGGTGAGCCTGGAATTGCATCTTCTAAACCCGGAGCGAATATCTTTACTCCCCCTGCGGCAACAACCTCATCTACATATGTGTATTTTTCGTTCGGATTATTCATTGAAACATTTGGTTCTAGCAATGCGCGTACCTTGGTTGTTTTTGCTCCATCTGCGGTGAGAAACATTATTTCATCCCCTTTTCTCAGAACGCCGTCGTACACAATGACGTCTATGGTAGTTCCAAGTCCGCGTTCTTCCTTTACCTCAATAACACTTCCCTTTGCCAGACCTTTTACCTCAATTTTTAATTCATTCTCAAGGAATTTTTGGGTTAATCCTGCAATAAGCATAATCAGTTCTCCAATGCCTTCTCTTGTTTTTGCGCTAACTGGTACGATTCCAACCTGCGTCCTGAAGTCTGGAACCCTGTCAAATCTTTCGCTTTCCATTCCTATTTCAGAGAGCCTGCCAACTATTTCATACAGTTTTTCATCCAGCTTGTTCTTCACCCCTTCCTGCTGTTTTTCAAGGGATTCAAAAAACGACTCTGTTTTTTGGGATTTCCATCCATGTATCGCATCAATTTTATTTGCCGCAATTATGAACGGGGTTTTGTATTGTCTTAGAATTCGAATGCTTTCCTCAGTTTGCGGCTGGATTCCATTTGTTATATCAATTACAAGAATTGCAAGGTCTGCGATAGAGCCGCCCCGCTCACGTAAATTGGTGAATGCTGCATGCCCGGGGGTGTCTATGAAAAGAAGCCCTGGTATCTTTAGCTCAAACTTTGTCCTGTCAGATACTTTTTTGCTTACTTCCCTGAGATCTTCCTGTGAGAGATAACTTGCCCCAATCATCTGCGTGATGCCGCCCGCCTCTTTCTTCGCCACGCTGGAGCCTCTGAGGGCGTCAAGAAGTGTAGTTTTTCCATGGTCTACATGGCCAAGCGTTGCTATTATTGGTGAGCGTGTCTTGGATTCCGGGTCTTGCATCTTGTTTGCTTCTGGCATCGAGAAAACCTCTGTTTTCGAGACCTACAAAACGACGAATCGTTTTGTGGTCCATTTTTCGCCCGAGGCGAAAAATTGGATATTTGAACGAATGAGTTATATACTCTTCGTTCAATTTATGAGAATCACCTATTAGGAAGCGGAGATATATTACAACCTTTTTTTGAAATGAAGTTGTTAAAAACTCACGGTCGTTTCATCTGTCCTAGTTAACTTCCTCTACCAATGTTTAAAAGTGTTACTAGATATATATTTGAGTAGAGTATATTCAGGACGTTATAGTTCAAGAAAATAAGGAATGATGTTTCTATGTCAGTATTAAAGCATACCTGGAACTTTCGGAACGTATCAACACCGCATCACAAGGCAGCTATGCCGTTTTATAAAAGGGCATTGGGAGCAGCACTTTCTGAAATGCAAAATGCGCAGCCGTTTCATTCCGGTTTTAAGGTGGGCTGCGCGGTTTTGGATACCTTCACCGGTCGGCTTGCATTAGGGAGCAATTCAGAATATGGTGCAGGCTATGGAAGAGCAACCTCAAGGGCTTTGCATGCAGAGATGTCAGCAGTTGATAAGATTCGCCGCTATTTGAATGATGGTGATAAGGTTATTGTAGCAGTAATAGGCGACGCGCCAGGCCCAGTAACACCATGCGGTGATTGCCGGGATTATTTACATACGTTTTTTCCAATGGATACTGAAATCCTTGCTGCGAATGTGCGTGGCGATGTTGATATCTTGACATTAAGTGCATTGTTGCCAGATAGTTTTATGGCTGCACGGCAGAATTTATTTTCAGATTCGGAGCAATTGTTGATGCGTGCAGTATCTTACTCATTCAATCGCGGGCTTGTTCTTGAGCCTGGTTTGCGCGAAGGTGCAGCCATATTGACTGCAAAAGAAAAAGTCTATTTCGGTGCGCGGGTTGACACTGCATCTTATCATCCGACCTCTGCGCTTGCATCTGCAATTTCAGCTGCCGTTGCGACAGGTGATTTTGACATAACTGCAATTGCGGTAATTCCAAATACTCCGATTCTAAGCGGGCTTGAGCGCCAGCGAATATTCGACATATTCGATGTATTGCACAGGCTGGATACAGGCACGATTTTTATGGCAGATCCTGCTCTAAGGGTTATTCTCCAAACTACCTCCAGGTTATTGCTTCCATATGGCTTTGGCATGGCAACGATTGGGAAGGACGGGGAGATTCAGGCATTGATTGAAAACCTGAGAGCAATGATAAAATAATATGTTGAGGAATTGAATACTTTGAGGAATTGATATGGTACAAGCATTAACTACATCCGAAAGTCGGAAGCCGATTCCAAAGCCAATTTCATTTAGTGCAACATTCAAAGTATTTTTTGATAAATCTGCAACTTTCCGCGCTATAAATTTAATCGACCGGCTCCCATCAGACATAGAGAAGGCTGCTGTGGCATCAAAACTTCTGAAAAGCGGAACCCTTTCAGAGCCAGCGCAGGAAATGTTCGCAAGTGTTTTGATAGAGCACGGAAATTACCAACAGTTAGTGTCTGTTATGGATTCGGGAAAGGTGGCGTGTCCAACTGCACTAAAACTGGTCAAAGACAAGATTAGTGAGATTTCTAGAAGTGTGATTACGCCACCTAACAAAAGCTAGATAATGACGTCTGGCCGGGTTTTTTTTGTTTTGAGCCGCGCATTTCTGGTCTTGTTTGGTTTTGAGCCAGTCTATCAGTTCCTGGTTTTGCGTTTTCACTTTCTTTTTTTGCTTGTTTTTCTGCAATTGGCATGTTCTTCCTTCCCTGCATTGAAGTTATGATATGTTTCATCCTTTTCTCGCGGTTGAAAGACGACCAGTGGTAATATTCGTCCCGCGTTCCCCTAGTTACAAGGATTATTATTTCCCCTTCCTTGAATCTTCCTGCCCTTCCCCTCCGTTGTATGCTCCGGATTTCGCTCGGAATCGGCTCATAAAATACGACCGAATCCACTGCAGGGATGTCTAGTCCTTCCTCACCAATCGAGGATGCAACCAGAACCAGGAATGCACCTGTGCGGAATTCCGCAATGGTTTCCTCTTGTATCTTTCTTGTTACCCCATCCTTTTTGCCTACGAATTGCCGCGCGGCTATCCCGTTCTTTTTTAGCTCGTCTACGATTTTCCCAATCTGCGAGCGGTACTGTGCAAATACAATCGCTTTTTTTCCTGCGAGTTCATTCTTGAAAAGATCAACGAGAATACGTAGCTTCGGATGCTCTTCCTCGGTTTCGCACATGTTCACGATTTCCCCAAATTCCCTCCTTTTTTTCAATGCCGCCGCAGACTTCCCGTCTTTCTCATCAAATTTCTTCAGGTATTCCCGCAAAGAGTGAACTCCCTGCGTTTCCAGGAGTTCTTCCATATGCAAGAGATTCATCAATGCGAAATAGTTCAGGAGAAGAGGATATTTCATTGCATGCTGGATTCCAAGAATCTTCTCACGCATTTTCATGAACAATCCCTTTGATTTGATCGGCGGTGGAAATCCCATCCCACCCATTCGCTGTGCGTATTCTGAGATAAGTCGATGGAGTGCGTCTTTTATTTTCTTCAGAGTAGGAGAAAGATCCACGAAGATTGTCCGAACATCTGATTTCTTCACATATGGTGCTACATCCGGGTCAGTATGTGTGCGGATTTCCACATTAGTCAGGAAAAGGGAGTCAAGGACCTCTTTAATTCGTTCGCGTTTTCCACCCGGAGATGCGGTGAGCCCGACAATTAATGCGTTTTCCCGAACTGCCTCGGCTACGAATGTGTATGCGTATTTGCCAATACCTCGATGGCATTCGTCAAAGATAACGAGTGAAACTCCGTGCGGATCAAAAATCTTTTTTTCGATGTCGTTGTGGATTGTCTGCGGGGTCGAGACGATTACTGACGCGCGTTCGTATTCTATTTTCCGTTTTTTCGGTGAAATTTCACCACTTACAAGCGAAACCGAGTCCTCTTCCAGCCCAAGAGTTTTCATGACAGAGGAATAATGTTGCTTTCCAAGCGGCTTTGTCGGGCTAAGGAAAAGGCATTTTCCCTTTCCTTCACCAAGCTTCCGCTGAATCAGCATCAGTGCGATGAGAGTCTTGCCTAATCCCGTTGGTAGTACAACTAACGTATTGCCATTCTGCATTATCGAATCATAAATCGCAATCTGGTATGCGCGGGGGGTTTGGGTGAGGGGCATCTGCTATCAATCAGAATTAGGCGGAAAGGTTGTTTAAAGTTGGCGTTCACTTAGTTTTTTTGAAAACAACTTTAATTTTTTGAACATGAGTTTAATTTATTGAACAAAGAATTTTCAAAATACTATCATTTTGCAAATCTATTTAACAAGATGTCATGATGGGCAAGGAACTATTTTAGCAACGCTTACTCTCCAAAAGAAATTTAAACTCGTTGTAGAATATATGTAACTATGAAGATACTTATGTCTGGCAGATTTGTTGCTCCTTCTGGGGTTGCCAGAGCTACACGGGAGTTTACTATTGCTTTCAGAAAGCACAACCTTGAAGACGAATTAGTTGTATTTGCCTTTGCTGATAAATCCAGCCGTGAAATTTGCGGAAATACTACAATACAAACAATGAGCGTACGTCCAGACTTGGTGCATGTCCCAATTCGCGGCCTAGGTACCATTTACGAACTAAGGTCAAGATACGCAGAACAAATGCGATCTGCAGTTGATTTATTGTATGAAACCGAGCCAGATGTTATCGTAGTCAATGGAACAAATGTCCACGACTGGATTCTTATGGAGGCTGCGAGAGAATTGCGCGTTCCTAAGGTAGCTATATTGCACAGCGCATTTGCGGAAAGGTTGAAATATGTTGACACTCCTCAGCAGCGACTCCTGGCAGATATTGAAACACAAATCGTTGAACAGAGCTCTAGTTTTGTATTTGTTTCTCCACTGGTTCGTAATTTGTTCGCAGTTAGATATGGGATTACACCCGAGTGCCATGTGGTAATACCGAACGGAATTCCCGACGTATTTTTTTCATTGGAAGACCGCAAAGAGAATTTGTTTGACATTGGATTTATTGGCAGAGATGACCCGGTTAAGAATCTTGAATTTGTTAGAGATCTCTCCGGACATTCGATAAGTCGAGGTCGTACTATTCATGTACTTAGCGACTTCGCACATAATGCAGCGCTAGAACCAGACCTAAGAAAAAACGGGGTTTATATTTTACCACCCACCACTGACGATGTTTCTTTACATGCAATATATCAAGCCACAAGACTGGTTGTCTCGCCCTCGCATTTCGAAACACTCGGACTAGTTCCTGTGGAGGCGCTTGCTTGCGGATCTGCAGCAGTAATAAGCAAACACATGGGTATTGCATACTATTTCAAGCAATTAGGATTAAATGACTGGGTAATTGATTTTGGGGATACGGAGAGAGCGATAAAGCATATCTTAGAACTACTCTCCTCGTCGCTTTGCGTATGCGATACCATCAGGCAACAATTAAAAGAAAACTATGCTTGGAGTGTAACCTCACGCCGATTTATTGAATTTTTCATGTCTGGGACTACAAAGGAGAGAGCTCCTGAAAAAGTGAGGGTTGTTGATTCCAACGTGCCATTTTTTGATTCAACATTACTCGAAGCAGGTTAATTTCTCACTCAAACTCCGCATACGCCTTTGAGATATCCACATTTGAAATATCATGCCAAACTAGCGGTTTTTCCTTCAACTGCGGCAACTCGTCTTCGTAAGTAGGCCTGTTCTCCTTGTAAAATACGCCAATTGGAACTTTTTTGTATTCGCTGTTGGTTTCCTCCCATGCCCTGGCTAGCGCAGCCATTTTGTCTCCCGTGTTGTGTCCCGCGTCCTGTAATTTGTAAACCCTTTCCTGGAACCATTGATAAGTATTCAATTTGTTGAACGTAACGCATGGCTGGAAAACGTCCACCAATGCAAATCCCCTATGGGTTATCGCGCCTTTTATGATTTCGGTCATATGCTTTAGGTCACCAGCATACGCACGTGCAACATAAGTCGCTCCATTCACTATTGCAGACGCAATCGGATTAAACTGGGTTTCTATAACCCCATGAGGTGTTGATTTGCTTTTTGTACCTTTGATGGTTGTCGGTGATGCCTGACCAGTTGTCAGTCCGTAAAGCTGATTATCACATACTATATACGTGAGGTCAAAATTTCTTCTTCCAATATGGATGAAGTGCTGAACACCAATTCCATATCCATCCCCATCCCCGCTAATTGCAATTACATTCAGCTTGTGATTTGCCAGTTTTATGGCAGATGCAACAGGAAGAGAACGTCCGTGAAGCGCTTCAAATCCATATGTATTCACATAATGAGGTGATTTTGAACAACAACCAATACCGCTTACCAATACTGTTTCATGCGGAGCAATTCCAAGTTCTGCAATCGCGGTTTTTATGCCCATCAATACAGAAAAATCTCCGCACCCGACACACCATTGCGGTTTTTCATTGCATGTTATTTCGTTAATAGTCGTCATCATAATCACCCGTTTGATCAATTAAATCTGGTAATGACCAGGGTAGTAATATTCAACATCCTCTTTTTCCACTACCCGTATCTCCCTTTTCCCTTTCCAGCCCGCATCATGCAGTTTCTTTACCTCCTCTGCAATTTGCTCAGGGAAAAATTGCCTGCCATCATATTTGAGCATCTTGAAGTTTGGTTTGAATCCAACGTATTCACGAAGTATTCCAGCAAATTGGCCAGTTGAATTGTTTTCAACAACCACGGTTCGATTTGCGCTTTTCAAAAGTGTTTTGACCTTTTTCGCGTCAAGCGGATAAACAAAACCAAAATGAATTACGTTTGCTTTTATTCCGTTTGCCTTTAGAATCGGAAGCGAGTCCAGGGCCGGCAGTTTCTGCGAACCCCAACAGATGATGGTAATGTCGGACTGTGGCATTGACTCTCCGTGAATTGTAGGGGGTTCAATATCTTCAGCGAGCAACTGTTTTATCTTTCTCGCCCGTTTGTCCACCATTTTCGCGCGCATCTGGAAATTTTCAGAACTGAATCCGGTTTCATCATGTTCATAAGAGCTTGAAACATGCATTCCGTTCGGTTCCCCAGGAAGCGGTCTCGGACTTACTCCATCTTTTGTTAGTAAATATCTTTTGAACCGCCCGCCCTGCGGAAGCGGCTTTAGATTTTTTGCGATTTTCCCGCGCTCAATTCTCACCTGACTTTCATCAAATCTATCTGTTGAGAAATGGCTTTCTCCAAGGAATTTATCGCTCATAATAATAACCGGAATTTGGTATTTTTCAGCAATGTTGAATGCCTTCCATGCAAGTGCAAAGCTTTCATTTACGTCTCCAGGCGCGAGAATCACGCGCAAAAATTCTCCTTGGGATGCGTGCACTGCGAATCTTAAGTCTGCCTGTTCGGTCCATGTCGGCATTCCAGTGCTTGGACCAACCCGTTGTGCAAGATAGACTACTACCGGAGATTCGCTTTCTGCAGCAAGTCCGATTGCCTCTACTTTTAATGAAAATCCGCCTCCTGATGTGCTGCACATTGCGCGGACTCCTGCAAACCCTGCGCCAACCGTGTAGTTCATGGCTGCAATTTCATCTTCAGTATGTTTCATCACTATTCCGAATTCATGCTCTTTTTCTGCGATGTAATGCATAAGTGTAGATGCCGGAGTCATGGGGTAGGATGCGAATAATTTTAATCCAGCCTTTATCGCACCCATTCCAACTGCTTCGTTTCCTCCAATAAGGATTTTGCGTTTATCAGAAACTGGTTTTACCTTAACTTTGAATGTTCCGCAATCGAAATGAGCTTTCGCATGGTCATAGCCTGCCTTTGCTACAGAAATATTTTGCTTTATTATTTCGTCCCCTTTTCTCCGGAACTCATCCGCAAGCACGGATTCTAGTTTTTCAAATGGATAATCAATAAGCGCGAGCGTTGCTCCCAATGCTATTGTATTTTTCATCTGCGGCAATGCCTTTAATTCAGCGACAATCTTTGAAAATGGCATCGGGCATTTTCGTATGTCCGCGCGGATAGGGTATTTTGAAATGTCTATCGCCTCGTCATAGACAAGCGCCCCGCCATCCTTTAGGTTAGCGTGATGGAAATAAACTCCCTCTTTGTTAAGTGCAACCACGACATCGATTTTCTGAAGTGGAGAGTTAATCGCAGCATCGCTTACGCGAATCTGATATGTATTATGCCCGCCTCTAATAAGTGAAGGGTATTCCGGATATCCGATAACATTCAATCCACCGCGTGTAAATGTTTTTCCGAGCGTCCGGCCTGTGACCATTGCGCCCTCGCCTGCTTGTCCGCCCATTTTCCAAATAAGGTCTACCATATTTTAACCTCGCCATATCTCGTCGTAAGAGAATACCAAAACCTTGCCGACAAATCCTTTAAAATCTATCGTAAGGGTCTTCGGCAGAAGACGGAAACACCAAATTTATGAAGGGCCGGCCTCCTTAAACCAGTCATCTGTAAACATTTTTCCTATGGTCAAGCGACTGTATGAAAACTGTTTTTTCCTCATCTTTATTTATCCAATCTTTTCTTTACTTCATCTATGCTATATACTCGTCCATTATCTATATCTCGTCGTGATTTAGAAAGTGAAACCCTGAATGCATGATTATACCCGCCTTCATCATCCTCTTTTGGAATATCCTCATTGCCAAGTATAACATCCAAAAATTCGTCATAAATTCTTGAAACAATTAGTTTTCTGCATTTTGCTCCGAAACCAAGGATTCCTGCAAAACTGGGTTTTGTTCTTCCACTATCCCCGTTAATAAGTTCCTTTATGTAAGTTCCAGCCTCTGCGGTTATAGCAACATTTGCTGTTTTTCCATCGTCCGAGCGGTTCAAAATCTTTAATTCCACAATCTTCCGTTTGCGTATCAGGTCTGCGCGTCTGTGCATAACCCGTTTTGGAGTTTGCTGTTCAATGATAATTCCTTTCAGTGCGGCGATTCTCTTCATATCTGTTTCCGAAACCTCTTTCTCAAACTCGATTTCCGCAGTATACTCTTTATCAAAATGCGATTCCGTAACTGCTTCAACAAACCCGCGCTTTACTATTCGCAAATCCGAAACGCTTACCTTTTTTGGTTTGTTTATTTTTTCCGCGATCTTTTTCAAATCCGGGGCATGATTCTTCACTGCCTTTAGCTCGAGCACAAATGGCCTTCCAGCAAGATTCACCACATCTGTATCTTCCCGCCCGCTTGCATGGAGCGAATAATCCTTTGCTTTGCAGGCGTCCTTTAAAGGATCTCCAATGAATTCCTCAACCGATTCGTAAAACTTTCCCTTCCAGTCGCATTTGAAGCATCCATCTCCCTCGCATTTACTGCAAATCCATCTGCTCTGTGATATTTCAGGAATGAGTTTTTTATATCTCCCAAAAACAAATAACGGTTCGAATTCAATTTTTACGGAATTTTTCGAGACGCTCAAATCAAACACTACCCGCACGTCCGCGTCGTTTGGGGAATATTCCTTTTTGGTTTTTTTCTCAAGAATTTCCGAGATTTCTCGGTTCAATTTATTCTTTGTTGATTCGCTTTTTCCGTCAAGGTGTGTGTCCCATTCGTTTTCCTCATCAATAAGCCATTTTTCAGGAATAAGAGTGGAAATAGAAAAGCGTTTTACGGTTTTCCCGCTTTTTGCAAGAAGTTTTGCCCCCTCAGCCATCAGCGTGTTAATTTTTTTCTCGTCCATTCAAAATCAGAACCCCAATTCCTTGTGCGGCTCGGAAGGAAGCCCGTTTTTTATCCTNNAACAATAAGTGCAGCCCTTCTTATTTTCTCAGACCTTATAGCAAACATGCTGTTCTCAAGCGATGCCTCTGCGTAAAGTCCAAAATCCGAAAGACTAGTCGAACCATTTGAAACAAGTCTTCCAAGAACATCCACTACGATTTGCTTTCCAAGTTCGTCGCTTCCCCATATGCTCAGGCATATTGAGACCTGGTTTATGAAATGGGTTTTGTCAGTTTCACTCATGTCTTTCCATGACGAAACTATTTTTTCTTTGTGTTTAACATCAAATTTTTGAAATAAGTCCATCATAATATCACTCAATCACAGTATCTGTTCATTCACTTTGATATCTCCTATGCGAGCCACTCCAATCTCTTCCCGTTTTTTGCCTTGTCCAATGCCGCAGTGAGTGAATACGTTGCCTTCAACGCTTCCTCTGATATCGGAACAGGAACAACTGCGGTCTTTGATACGTGCAACTCTTTCAAGTGCGGTTCTTTCCTGACAAAGACGGGAATTTGGGGTTCTGTCGGATTCTCATTTCTTCTTCGTCTTTCTCTTGCTTCTCCACCGGATTTTTCCAAGCCTTTCAGGTATTCGCTGTATCTGTGACCAGTTACAGCTGTTGGTCCCCGTCCTTTCTCAACCGCAAGCGTAATGAGTTCGCTTATTTTTGACAGAACGGATTCTGTCTCTCCGAGTTTCTTTTCTTTTGGTTTCTCTTCTTCCTTGAGTTTTTGTGCTGTTTTGACCAATCGAACACCCTGTGCAAATACTGGAATTACTTATTCGGTTCCGTACTATCTTATTATTCAAAACTTAATAAACTCTTTTGTTTTCCGCCAATTTTGAGATCATATTCACTATATCCTAATTCCTTCAGGATTTTCATGACCGAAGGCAATACCTGATTGTTTATGTAATAATCTGCGTCGTAATCCCCCTCCTTGACAAATTCCACAGCCTCAGCCCGTTCGGAAATCGGAGCACTTTTCGAGGTTGCCCTTCCCCCCTTTGTTATCACGTATTGGATTACACTACCTTTTTCAATCGGAACCCCTCGTTTTGCCGCCTTTTCAGCAGCTGCCAGTTCCGGACTTTTTATCTCATATTTTCCCGGTGCCTTATTAAGTTGAGTCGTTATCGCCAATTCTTCCAACGGAACCTTTCCGCTTTTCAGCCGTTCTACAGCATCGCGGACTATTTTCACTGCCTTTTCCTTGCTGCCATCCTTTAGTATTGCTTCAAGCACCGTGCGTTGGGTTTCCTTTGCAATTTGTGACCAATCACGCCTGACCAGTTCAAATCCGCGGATTTTTATTCTTCCATCCTCGCCAAGCATTGCATATTTTTTCTTTGCCCCGCGTTCTTCGCCTTTTTTACCTACAAATACTCCGCGCGGATAAAATCCTTCAAATTCCAGTTCCATGTTACCAGGAAGAGATTTGTTTACTCCATCCATGAATTTTATTGCAGAATCTTTTGGTTTGTCCTGCAATAATATAAAGATACTATCAGTGTCCGAATAAAGTACATGAAAACCAACTTTCTCTGCCATTCCTATCGTATTTTGTATGTGCATTCTTCCAAGTGCAGTCACGCTTTCTCCGCATTCCCTGCTATACCATCTTGAACGAGAGTAGAGAAGATACCCGTAAAAGCTGTTTGCAAGGATTTTGAGTGCATGTGATCTGGCCGAAAGTCGTACGTATTCAGGAGTTTCAGGCTCATGTTTTTTCAATTCTTTTTTTATCTTAGAGCGGAATTCCACCAGCCATTCAAGCGTTTCAGGTATCATTCCAATTTTCTTTTTTGAGAACCGCACTCCTGTTGGAGCTTCATGTGAACCCTTTTCAACAGCGTCTTTTTTCAGAACCGTGAACGGATCAATATTATACGAAACGATTATCGAAGGGTACAGTCCGCGAAAGTCCATCACCGCAATATTCTCATAAATTCCAGGTTCAGGAAGTTTGACAAATGCGCCCTGTATTGGGCTCAGATTCCTTTCTCTTATCACTGCATCGTTTGGCCTGTTTGGAACTATTTCCTCTCTTGCATTTGCATTGAACATAAGAAGGCTTTCAACCAATTGTCCGCTTGTTGCCAGGGTTACATCAAAAAGAGGCATCTTAGCTATCGTTGCCATCTCAGTTTGAAGTGGCAGTACCTTATCTCCTATTTCCAGTGTTGCCTTGGCATCGTTCATTGAATAATCCGCGAGTTCTTCCAATTCATTTCGGTCCCACATTTCCCAAATCTCCGCGCGTTTGACCATTTTTTTCTTTTTTCCGCTCATTTCCGCGTAAACTGCCTCAAGTGTGAATCTTCCTGTTTTTACAAGCCCTATAAATCCAAAGAATCTGACGGTCGGATAAATATCGAAGTGAATTCTTCCTTCTACCCGCATTCCAGCTACCATCCCTCGTTTAACCGGAGTTAATTTTCCCTTTCCGCGTCCGATGTTGAACTTTGCTCTTGTCACATTTGTGCGTGTCAGCATGTACGTCAAGTCAAAATTAGCCGAATTATATCCATAAAGAACGTCCGGGTCCACGCGCTGGACTATTTCCGAGAATTTTTCGAGCATCTCTTTTTCATCCTTGCAAAGAATCGCGTATTCCTTGTTAAAATCCTTTGTTGAAATGACTCCGTGTTCGGTTTTCCCGCCGACTTCCGTTTCGTAGCTTATCATGATTATCGGGTCTTTATCCATTCGCGGAGCTCCAAGTGGATTGTATGTTTCAATATCAAATGACATCCTGGTCAGTGGAGGCGGTTTTTCAGATTGGGTTATATTAATTATTTTTTTGATGATTTTTCCTTCCCGTTCGTATTCAACAAGAGAAAACGGAACAAGTTTTAGGTCAATTATCGCTCTTTTGGCAAATGGAATGTTATATTCAAAACACGGATAAGGAATAGCTGCTTTTATGGTTGGAACATGTTGCGGATGGCTGGTAAATATTTTGAATACTTTTTTCTGGGTTCCCAAGACGGTTCGCTCGCATTCCTCAACCTGTGTGACCTTAACCTGTTCTCCATATTTGGTTCTTGCAGTTATCTTTTCCAGCGTTCCTTTCGCGCTCGCAGGGGCATCAACGTAGAAATACGGGTCATAACGCATGTAAAGCCTGAATGCACGTTTTCCTTTCATAAGAAGCCGCAGGTATGTTTCCCCCTTTCGGAAGACATAATCTGCGTCTAGGAAATATGATTTTCTGCGAATCGTGCTTGGCATGTGGGGCAAGTCTCGGTTAAGGTTTAAAACTCCCGCTCAAAGCAAATCCCCATTCAAAGCAAAAAGAACATCACCGCGAGAATCAAATAAACCACGAGCAACTGCGCGCCTTCAAACCAGTTCGTTTCCCCGTCAGAAGTCAATTCGTTCACAACAAGAACCGAGCCGAAAACGGCGAGCACCTCGAATATGTTGAACGCCAAATCCATAGGCTTACCAATCCACGCGGACACGAGAACCAGAAGCGGGGCAATGAACATTGCAATTTGTATTGACGAGCCCACTGTGATCGAAATGCTCATATCTATCTTATTCTTCAATGCGAACGTCACCGCGGTCATATGTTCGGCTGCATTGCCGACAATCGCAATTATAATCGCACCAACAAATATTTCCGGAAGATTGAATTCGTGTATTATCGGCTCTATAGATGAGATAAATATCTCAGCCATTCCTGCAATAAGTACTGTCGCAATAACCAGAACCGCAACCGAAACCTCCTTGCTCCATTTCTTTTCCACACCAGCTTCCTCTTTTGTGCGGAACAAATACGAATGCGTCTTGAACGAGAATACCAGTGAAAGAAGATAGACTAAAATCACAAGAACGCTTATTCCAATACTCAATGCTTCAAGATTTTCCTTGTGAATAGGGGTTGTTATTCCATTCGCGCCAATCATTCCGCCAACATTGAAGAATATCGAGGGGATCATCAATGCAAAAACAGCAATCAACAACATGCTTGCATTCATTCCCGCAGCATGAGAATTGAATTTCATTTGTTTGTACTTTATTCCTCCGAGAAGAAGGCTTGCACCAAGGACAAACAACATGTTTCCTATAATTGAACCTGTTATCGAAGCTTTGACCACCTCGAAAAGGCCTTCTTTTATTGCAATCAGGGCAATGATAAGCTCGGTTGCGTTTCCAAATGTCGCATTAAGCATTGCACCGACGTTTTCCCCAACATGTTTTGCGATTTCCTCTGTTGCCTCTCCAAGTTTTGCAGACAGGGCAATAAGCGCCAGAACTGATGATGCGAATATATATAGCGGAGGAAATGCGCCCAAATAAAGAAATGCGGAAATAGGAATAAAGATGAGCAGAACGTCTTCCAATGAAAATTTGACCATAAGTTTCACCACCTAAATTTTCATACTGTCGGAAATTTCTAATTTCCTCCATCCAATGAAAATTTGACCATAAGTTTCACCACCTAAATTTTCATACTGTCGGAAATTTCTAATTTCCTCCATCCAATGAAAATTTNNATTTCCTCCATCCAATGAAAATTTCATTTTTTGGTCACCATCTTGAAGAAATGTTATGTTTGGAAATCCGGTCGAACCGCCTTAATTTGACTAGACTACTTTAATCGCTCCGTTATATAGTTCTTTCCCTTCCTTTGCTACAATTAGTGCGTAGTTTCCTACCTCCCAGCCACCTTTTGGTTCAGGGAATTCCACGTCAAACTGAGAATTCTTGTCAAGAAGGACTGCGTTCTTTAGTCCAATTATTTTTCCGCTTTGAAGATGCTTCAATGCAATATCCATTGTTTCAAATATGACTGCGTTTTTGTATTTCACGATTGCCTTTATCAAAGGAGTATTCTTGTCAAATGTTCTTGTTTCGGCTATTTTATTCCCATTCGGGATTCCAATTACGNNTTGTTGATGCGGTTTGTGGTTGTCCGCCCTGCGCAGTTTCCGGTAAACCCGAAAGATTTATATTAGGCATCCAGGTTGGAATCACACCCATTGAAGCAAGGAGAGCGAATATTATCGCAAGTCCGATAATCAGTTTAAGGTTTCGCAAAAGAGCATAAATAATGCCCATGATAAGAAGTGCAATAAGTGTTGGCACGGCGTATGGCATCACAGAAGAAAGAAGTGTATCCATGCTTGGAACAGGAACGGTTACCATAATCAGCACCAGTACTGTATATATTAGGCTATAATTTTAACGGTTCCGCTCTGTTTCCTTTATTCCTTTTTCAGATAAAATACTGGCGGTTCCTCGAATTATCGCCCATTTTCTCTGTGCCTTTCACGATAAATCGCTTCACCCAAAAGAATTTTTTCATTTATTTCGTACATTGCTGCTGGCAAGATGCTATCTGTATCTTTAGGTGGAGTATACTTATCCATTATAGAAACTAATTCTCCTCTTTGTTTTGATATAAGTAATCTATGTGGGGGCGGATAACCTAATATATACGCAACAGCTGCCACTGCTGAGAGCAGAATTACAGTAGTAATCCCATAGCTCAAATAGTACGCAATCCTGCTTTTAGAAATGTCTATTGATTCGCAAACCTCATACCCTGTCGTTCTTGGTATATACTCTCCTTGTCTCTCTCCAAAATCTGCTCCGGTTTGATCACCTATCTGACATCCTACTGGAGCTGTTCTTACCGTGCTGCCATTTTTTACCCTAATGGATATTCGTGTTGCATTCCAGAATTTCCATGAGTTTTCAGGATTCGCTCTCAAAGAAGTGCTCAATTCTCGCATTGATTCCTGTAAACTGGCAAGAGATCTATTCTCAGGGTTTAGCCCGTTCCATGCAGATATTACTCTCGTTGCTACTCTATCTATATTATCGACCCCTCGGGTTGTTTGCGCTCTTTGTAATATTTCGAAAACATTGGTTTTTACTCTACGAATCCCTTCTTCTTGCAAATCTGTCAAACCTTCGGCTTTATTTCTGACAGCTTCTGTAATCCGTGTTCCGACTCTTCCGAGTGTTTCTGTTCTAAATCTTCCGAGTCTCTCAATTCTGTTTTTGAATATAAATCCAATAATCTCTCCTCGTTTGTATAATCGTCTATGTGATAAGTAGTATTATATATTGGTACCGCAAGGGATAAAAACGGTTGCCTGGGTAATTATCCCGATATATATGGGCAGAGCAGACAAAACCGACCTCTCGGTTCTCATTTTCGGAACAAAACTGAGAAATCCACTTATTCTTGCTTCTGGGATTACTTCCGGAACAAAAGATTCTCTTGAAACCGCAGCAAAGAATGGGGCAGGTGCTGTTACAACTAAATCAACAACTCTCCTTCCACGCAAAGGCCATGAAACCCCGGTTCTTTCCGAAACTCCAAGCGGTTTTATCAATGCAGTCGGGATTACGAATCCTGGAATTGACGCGGCAATAAAAGAATTTTCAGGATGGAACGAAGAGAAATCTAATGTGCCACTTATCTTCAACATCGCAGGAAAAGACGTGGAGGAATTCCGGGCAATTGCAGAAAGAGTCGGTGCAGCAATTAAGGGTGGAACACTAAAAATTTCCGGATTAGAACTAGCATTATCCTGTCCGCATACTCCAGGTTACGGAACAATGGCCGGTCAAAATACTCCCGAATCAACTGCTGAAATTGTTCGCGTTGTTCATTCAATTATTCCGGATTCGGTTCCTTTAATTGCAAAATTATCTCCAAATATTTCTGCGCTCGGCGAAGTTGCGAAAGCAGCGGAAAAGGCTGGGGCTGCAGCAATAAACATGGGAAACAGCGTCGGACCGGGAATGGTGATAGATACCGAACGCCGCTCTCCGGTTTTGAGTTTTGGATGCGGAGGATTAACGGGTCCTGCAATACGGCCAATCGCGGTGCGATGCGTTTACGATATTTATCAATCTGTTAAAATTCCAATAATCGGTACTGGCGGAGTAACTTATGGAAAAGATGCAATAGAGATGTTCATGGCTGGTGCAAGTGCTGTCGGAGTCGGAACTGCAGTATACTATCGCGGTCCAAAAGCATTCTCGCTAATTTCAAGGGAAATGGAAGAATGGATGAGCGTGCACAAGGTCGGTTCTCTATCCGAATTGATTGGTGTTGCGCACAGGAAATAAAATATATTGACTGGAAATAAAATACGTTAATACGGGTGGTTCTTTTGTCTAAATCTTCTACGAATCTTGGTAATTTAATTTCCTATTCCAAAGGCGGAATTACCAGCAAGG
>DUGF01000047.1 GCA_013331535.1 Microcaldota archaeon
AGTTCCTGCTTCTCCTTTTGTCCTCATCATTGCCGCGCCTTCGTTTATTCTTCTGAGATCTTCGCCCAAGTTGCGGGCTCCACACACGAACGGTACCGTAAATTTGCTTTTATCCACATGAAATTGTTCGTCTGCCGGAGTCAATACTTCACTCTCATCAATGAAATCGATTCCAATTGCTTCAAGCACCTGTGCCTCTGCAAAATGGCCAATCCTGCATTTTGCCATAACCGGAATAGTAACCGCTGATTTGATTGCCTTTATCATAAGCGGATCGCTCATTCTTGCAACACCGCCCTGCGCACGGATATCCGCAGGTACGCGCTCAAGTGCCATTACTGCGACTGCGCCTGCCTTTTCCGCAATTCTTGCCTGCTCAACGTTCGTAACGTCCATTATGACGCCGCCTTTAAGCATCTGGGCAAGTCCGGATTTTACAGTGAATGTTCCAGTTTTAGGATTAGACAAAATATCACCAACATAATTAGTATATACAAAAAATATTAAATGATTGGATTGAATAAAAGAAATTGTTTTGACAAAATGCGAAGATTTTGTCAAATATTGACATTAAAAATGTCAATGCTTCGCCCGCAAGCACAGAGATACCCCGGTATAGACACCTTGTTTTGACTTAATTAAGGAACTAACTTGGAAATACTAATTTACAAATATCTTGAACAGGAGCTGCAGTTTTTGCATCAAAAGAAAGTTGTTTGCATCCGGCATCAGCATTCTTTGATGCGGCTAAAAGATCAATGCATTTAGATCTGACAGTCTCAGAACATCCATAATCATTACATTGAGAGTTTATATCCTCGGTAAGATAGGTAAGTGCCGTACTGAGGTCAACCAATGGCAATAAACATTCATCAATGGATTTTATTACATCGGCAGAGCAAATTTCGGATGAAAGCGAACATGCCTCATTGTATCTTACTTTGGCAGTAGTAAAATATGCTTTAGCTTCGCTAAATCTTTGTCTTGCTTCGACAAATTTTTCATTATTATAAGCAGTGCCACCTTCTTCATATTTCTGTAAGCCTATGTTAAGTTGATTTTCTGACTCTTTTAGTTTCTCTTTTGTAAGGTCTGTATTATCTTCGATGATGCAACCAACTAATAACAACGCAATAAAAAGCAGTAGGACAGTTTTTATAGACATAGTTATGATAGAAAAACAATCAATTTTAAAGCTTAGTTAAAAAGGAAAATTGCTCCGTCCGGGATTGGCGGCCTTGCCGACAAATCTTGAACGATTCGTCGTTCGAGGCTTTCGAACCCGGGTTACTGGAGTTCGTTTCTGTCTAGCGTTTAGCGTTCGCAGGAACAGACTGAAAGTCCAGAGTCCTTGACCGGGATGTCCAACCTAATTGACTCGTGCTGCTTCAGGGCTTTTTCGCTGAAGCGTTTTTGCCCTTATGCTTCAGAAGTCAAAAAGGCTCCTAGACTAACGGAGCAAATAAAATGCTACTTTAACAATTCCATGATTTCCCGATGGACATCGCTAATGCTCTTTGTAGCATCTACTTTGTGCCAATTAGGGGTTAAAAACTTATCCTTGGCAAGCTGGAGAAACCGCTCGCGGACTTTTTCAAGATATTCTGCGTTTTCCTCATACCTGTCCAGTTGTTTTTGTTTGCGCTTGCGCTCCTGGGAAACCGAGGATGGGATGTCAAGGAGCAGAACCACGTCCGGGACGATAAATCCCATTTTCGCAACCTCGCGCTTCCCGTCCTCGTACGAATACCCTCCGATCGTTTCATACGCAATTGTTGAAAAGATATAGCGGTCCAAAACAACGAATTTTTTCATTTGAAGAGCCGCACGGATTTTTTCCTGCTCAACCATAATATCCTTAAGGAACAGGTTAAAGAGCTCTTTTGACTCAATCTCAATTTTCTTTTCTAGGTAATCATTGAGTTCCGGGGTGTTGCGGGTTGGATATTTGAAAACAATTAGTTCACTTCCGAATTTCTCGCGCAATAATTTTATCTGGGTCTCCTTCCCGCATCCGTCAATTCCTTCAAATAGAACAAGAGGCATAGCCAATCATTGAACCGAAAAGGAATATAAAAGTTGGCTAGCACTAATATACGGTGCTTATTATGAGGGACATGATATCAATACGAGATTTGGAAAAAAAAGAAATTGAACAACTTTTGAAAATGGCTGCTGAAAACGAGGCAGAAATAAAAAAAGGGGCAGAACCAAAGAAAACCGGAAAAGTAATGGCAACACTGTTTTTTGAGGCATCAACGAGAACAAAATTATCATTCCAGACCGCAGCACTCAGAAAAGGATTGACTTTCATTGATTTTCTCACGGAAACCAGTTCTGTGAAAAAAGGGGAAACGTTCATTGACACGATAAAGGTAATTGATGGATATGCCGATGTAATCGTGGCAAGGCATCCAAAAGAAGGGGCATTAAGGCTTGCGGCAGACCTTGCAACCCATCCTGTAATAAACGGCGGGGATGGAGGAAACCAGCACCCGACGCAAACTCTGATTGATTTATACACAATGAAAAAGGAAAAGGGAAAAATCGAAGGCCTGAACGTGAGCCTTGTCGGGGATCTTAAACATGCAAGAACAATGCATTCGCTTCTTTATGCACTAGCAATGTTTGGGGCAAATATTACGCTGATTGCACCAAAAGGGCTTGAAATGGAAAAAGAACATCTCGAAGAAGTGAAGAAAAAATTCGGGGCAAAAATAACAGTGAAGAGCGATTTGGATGCGGTTGGTGCGGATGTTTTGTATGTTTGCAGGATTCAGGCAGAAAGATTCGCTGACCCGCTTGAGGCAAAAAGAGTGCAGGAGCAGTTCAGGATAACCACTGAAAACCTCAAAGGCTCAAAGCCAGACCTTGTGATATTGCATCCATTGCCAAAAGTGAATGAAATCGCGCAGGAAATAGACAGCAGCAAGCAGGCAAGGTATTTCGAGCAGGCTCACAATGGCGTGCCGGTAAGGATGGCAATTATTGATTATGCGATGGGGAGATGAGGTGTGATAATGGCAATACGACAAAACTGGCGAACATACGAAGAAATATCAGCACTGAAAAGAGCATGCCGCAGTGCATGTGTTAAGAAACTCGGGCGCATCCTCCCAGAGCACGAAGATCACCTAACAATAGATTCTAACGTCGATGCTGTTGCATCCCGCAGAGCCAAAATTGCGCATAATGCAGTATGCGGCGGAGTAGAAGGGGAGATATTCGATATGCTTAGCAGAACTGCTGAATCAACCCCAGAGCAGTTTGGGAAAGCGGTGCGTGGGCTATGCCGTGAATTACGTATAGAGGATGAAGTAAGTATGGAGAATGGGCGCTTCTCAGTAGATGGAGCAGTACCATTTCTAATTCGTATCATGCGAGCTATAGCAGAACATAAGGTACATGCCGCCGCGCAGCTTAGGTTGGATGCCGAGATATTGGAAGTTTGGATTCGGGATATAGAATTCATCAGCCAAAAAACTAAACTAAGGTAAAACATGATAAAACAAGAAACAGGAGTAGAATCGTGAGGTAAGAAAATGACACACAGAGAGCAACCACGGGGATTGTCTAGGAATTATACTGTAGTAGACCTAGTGCGTGAACTTGCACGTAAGCTGATGAAACCAGAACTTGAGGAGTATATGACGGGGGGGGTGTATAGATCCCAAGCAAGTAATCTTGCATATGATTCGCAACACGGCGATTTCGGGCATTCGGCACTTCCAACTATACAACGTTCAATATCCGCTCTTCGCGGGGAAACTGTTGAGGGACGTGCACAGGAATTACTCGAAGCATTGAGAAAACAATTCCATGTGGATGCAGAATTCACAATCCGCCTTCTTCGGGTCGTGGCATCAAACGAGCGCGCAAGAGCAATGGAACATACAGAGCATGCAGCAACTTGTAATGGGCTTGCTGATGCAATTATTGGCAAACAACCAAAACCAAAAGAATTAAACTCTCAAAAACTAGGTTTGTTTTATGAACTATGCATTGAGATTCTTTCAACACCGCAAACATGGGCTGAACCAACGGAAGAAGGCTGCATAATACTAAGTGAAGAAAAAGCAGCAGGGCTACGTGGGTTAATACAGGATAGACTAGGGATTAATGGAAAAGACGCAAGTGACTTGTTGAATACTCTACGCGTAGCATGTGAAGGATTGTGGCGTGTGGATATTGAACACGAAATACAGGGTTACCTTCAACAAATAGTGAATTCAATTCAAGAATGTGGCCAGTGCAGCTTAGGATTTGGAGAGGGAAGCGCAACACGAGATGATCTCGTATGGTTAGACAGTCATGGCGGACGTGGGTTAAAACCAGAAAAAGAACTGGAATTCAGAAGAAATTATGTACGTACCAGTTTGCTAGAAGGCGCATCAGATCCATCAAAAATATTTGAAGCTGCGTTCCCGTATGTTCATTATACAATACGGGCAGAGGCAACACGGCTCGAGTTTTTTGCAGAGGAGCAGCCGCAAGCTCAGGAACCAGCATCTGGAGGAAGTGAAAGAGATGGTCCGCAGCCAGCAACCACCAGAGAAGCACTGGGTTTCAAATCTTATTTGATGGACAGCATACGCAGAGTTCGTGGACTTCCGGAAGAACCTCCAGCTGGTGATACAGTTGTACTACGACCAAGGGAAACAAGACTACCAGATGTGCCGGCGCCAAAAGAATTACGGAAAGACCGTCTCGAGAATAAAGAGGTGTAAACCATGTTAAAGGTAGATGCAATTGAAAACGGAACAGTAATTGACCATATAAAGGCGGGAAAGGGACAGAAAGTTCTTGGCCTGCTCGGGATTGATGACAAATTCGAATCCCGTGTTGCGCTTGTTGCAAACGTTGCAAGCAAGAAGCTCGGTAAAAAAGATATTGTGAAAATTGAGAATGTTAATGTTTCAAATGAGCTGGCGAATCTTATTGCGTTGATTGCACCGAATGCCTCTATTAATATAATAAAGGGAAGCGAAGTCGCAAATAAATTCCAGGTTTCTCCTCCAAAGGAACTGAAGAGTGTGGGAATCTGCCCGAATCCGAATTGCATTACAAATGTTGAGCTTGCAGAAAAATATTTCAATAACGAGGAAAACGATAAATACCGATGCCACTACTGCGAAAGGGTTTTCGTGGCAGAGGAACTGGTGAGGTAACTCTTTAGTACAAAACCTCAACATATTTCTTAAATCGCGAATCAAACGTGGCGATGTGTCTTATACCGAATGTTTTTGCTGTAATAACACTGGTGCAATCAGTAAAACTAAGGTATTTTTCATTTGTGGAATGTTGCTTATCAAGCTTAAATAAATCCCACGAACTATCAAAAATATCCCTGCTTATTTTTGCAATTTCACTCGTGTTCATTAATGCTTCACCTACAAAAAGACTTTTATCAGGAGAGTATTTTGCAAGGCAATATGTAACAGTTTCATCCAGAATATAATCAGTTGTAAATAAGTTGCCATACGCGCCATTATCTATCTCCTTCATTATACCCGCAGCTCTTTCATGCAAATCATCTCGTTTGTTATAAAACGCAATCCACACACCAGAATCTATGAGTACGCCCACTATCTCACCTGTTCTCCATATAAAACTTCGTCTATTTCCCTGCTGCTTTTTTCACTACTGGCGCCAAAATCAACTGGCTTGTAATCAAACACGCTTTTTTTCTTTTTTTTATGGGTGTGTGTTGCTAACCATACTGTTACTGCCTGCGCCAGTGCTTCAACTATCGTAATATCGTCCCTTGCAGCCTCTGCCTTTAATTCACGATATAATCTATCGTCAAATTCTCTCAATGTAACATTTGCCATTTACTCACCAACCATTAATTGTATGCAAAGTATTAAAAATAATACAATTAATGCTTTTCGCATGGAATCCCCTCACAGATTAGGTAATGGAACCCTGTCGCAAAACTAGATAAACGGCATATGCTCATTCCGTATTCAGATGAATAAGAACATTTGGATGCGCGTGGAGTAAATCCAGTACACCGGAATCTTTTCTTGCAGCCTCAATGAGTTCTGATGTGAACGTTCTGGATAAAACTTTTGCCGCAGATTGGCTTGTGTTTACGGATGAACCTCTGAAAAGTAAATGCGTGCCACGGGAATCCAGCGAGACTGTGACGTTACCTGGATAATCTTTTGAAAACCGCACCCCGTCCGCAAGACCTGTAACAAACACAAATCCTCCGCTTAATGTTTTTTTCGTTTCTCCGAACAAACCAAAAAATACTGCAGGACCAACGGCACGAGAATTAGAACTAGATCCTCTGGCAGTAGTAAGCGCACATCCCACCAAAACCACCTCCAGTAGAATATCAACTGTAAGGTTTATACGCTTAACGGCAAATAACAAAATAGGGAGAAAACGTGCTTACTTATTCTGCTTTAAGAGAGATACAAAAAAAGGAGATGGAAAGCTCCGAGATCGTCAAAGTGGAACCGGATTTCTATGAACAGGTTTCAACCCTGCTACGGGAAAGAAAGCAGTCCGCAATGAACGATGACTCAATGTCAGCATTAAAGGAATATGAAAATATAAGAAAAATAGCTGCAGGAATCCAGGCAAAACGAGAGGAAAAAATAGTTCTCATGGCACTTCGGGGAGATAAAATTCATGAAGGCCTGACGGAAAAGGAGCATGAACTTCTTGAATATATAATGGAGAAACTGGATGACGCTAGAATGAATATAACCTCGGAATGGAACAGAAATAACGGAAAAACAGAACTCGAAACCTCAAAAACCACAGATAAAAAAGCCGAAACTCAAAAAGTAATAATATTAAAAGATGTGGCACAATATAAAGGAATAGATAACAAGATTTACGGCCCGTTCAAGAGCAAGGAGCAAGCAATCCTGCCGACTTCTGAAGCAGAATGGCTTATACAAGCAAAGATGGCCGAAAATATTGAAAAATAATCTAATGTACGAGGTGTAGATATGAAATATCCAAAAGAAGTTAACGCGTATTGTCCGCACTGCAACAAGCACCAGAAACACAAGGTGCGTATAGCAAGCAAAGGACGAGCCAGAAGCATGGCAGCAGGTACAAGGGCACACGAAAGAAGTCTTGAAGGACACGGAGGCAAACGTGCAGGCGAAAAGACTGTGAAAAAGCAGGGAAAAAGACAAAAACTGATGCTTGAATGTGAACAGTGCAAAAAGAAACAGGAACGTGTAGTAGGCTCAAGAACCACGAAGAAGATTGAGCTAAAGGCATGATTAGGTGATTTTTATGAAAGAGGGTAAAAGCAAATTTCTGAAAGTAAGGTGCAAATGCGAAAATGAGCAGAGAGTATTCAGTCACTCTACCAGTAAGGTGAAATGCGATAAATGTGGCGAAGTACTCGCAGAACCTGCAGGTGGAAGTACGAACATACTTGGAAAAATCTTGGAGTCATAACAATGGTGGTTTTATTATAGAGTTGCCGGAAGAAAACGAACTAGTTGTTGCAGTAATAAAGAAGATAATGCCATACGGCGCGTTTTGCGTTCTTCCAGAATACCAGGATATGGAAGCATTCATGCACATATCAGAGGTAGCTCCCAGATGGATAAAGAATATACACGAATTTATCTCAGAAGGACAGCGACATGTTGCAAAAGTGCATCATATTGACAGGGAAAAGAGACAGGTGGATATCTCACTAAAACGAGTGAATGAAGAAGAAAAGAAAGTAAAGCTTGAAAGCATGAAAATAGAAAAGAAAACAGAAAAACTTCTTGAAATTCTTGTTGCTAATTCAAAGAACCAGATGACAAAGGAAAAGATAAAGGAAGAAATAGAAAAAGCATTCACAGATGTAATAACATGCCTTGAAGAAGTATCGGAAAAAGGGGAAGAGGCACTTGAAAAGGTGGATCTGCCAAAAACATTGAAGGCGAACTTGGTAGAATTGGCAAAGAAAAACGTGAAAAAACCTGTTGCAGAGGTAAGCGAAATACTCCACATGACCTGTTATGGTAGTGAGGGAATAAACCTGATAAAAAACGCGTTTGCCACTGCTGAGAAAAAGAATGCAGAAGTGCACTACCTGGGAGCACCCACATACAAAATAACAATGAAAGCGTCTTCGTATAAAGAAGCGGAAAAAAATCTCACGCAGATAATTGAAGAAATAGAAAAAATCGCCCAGAAAGGCAATTGCGAATTTTCACACGAGAAAGAGAGTGATTAAAAAGAGCGAATCGGAGGAATACCTCGATGAAAAAAATCTTCATCTGTATTACATGCGGCAAGTATACCCTTAAGAACGAGCACTGTGGAAAAAATACAAAAACAGCACACCCACCACACTTCAATCCAAACGACGCTTATGGGAAATACCGAAGAAAAATGAAAGGAATTGAATAAGGTGATTTCTCAATGAATCGAACGACAAATCGTTCGAATATTTCGAAATTCGGGGTGATTTCTCAATGAAAGAAACGATCATAGTTGAAAAAAAGAAAATAAAGCTGAAAAACGGGGTTCTTGTAACCGGACTTCCAGGCATAGGACTTATCGGANNTAAGAACGGTCGGAAGATATATAGCAGAGGAATTGAAAGGAGAAAAAATCGCGGAACTCTACTCACCCTATTTCCCCCACCAGGTATTCATGACAAAAAAGGGCGGAATACGCCTTATAAAAAACACAATATATCATGTAAAATGCAAAAAACGCGATATGGTCATATTAACCGGAGATGTACAGGCACTTTCCTCAAAGGGACAGTATGAGGTCGCAGGAAAAATACTTGATTATGCAGAAAAGATAGGCGCAGAACTTGTTCTTACAATAGGCGGCTACAGCACGGGAAAACTCAATGAAAAAAGAAGGCTTTACGGAGTTGCCACGCACGAAGAAGTAATGGAATGGCTGAAAAAGAATGGTGTTGAATTCGGAATCGCACGCGGCTCTATAGTTGGTGCGGCAGGACTTGTTCCGGCACTTGCAAAATTACGCAATATAAAAGGCGCATGCCTGATGGGAGAGACCCATGGTGGGTATGTCGATGTAAAAGCAGCAAATGAAATGGTTGAACTTCTTGCACGCCTTCTCGGATTTGTGATCGATACGAAAAAGCTCGAGACAAAAGCAAAGGAAGGAGAAAAAATACTAAAGAAAATAGAGGAAGAAGTGCAAAAGAATATGATAACCCCGTACGAACCTACTGGGGGAAGTGTAAGCTATATTAGATAGGTTCATTCCAATTTTTTCTTTAATTCATCTAATGCATTAGCTACGAGAATCCCTTTCTCAGTGAGCTTGACAAGACGTTTCTTACCTTTTGCTTCGATTGCAACCAGACCCTTTCTCGCAAGCTCGCTTATGAATTTCGTAACGTAAACATATGTTGTTCCGGTTGAACGTGCTATTTTTGAAAGATGCCAAGGAGTGGAAGAATCCTTAAGTGTAAGAAGAACCCGAGCGGGTTTGTCACGTATGAATGATAGCGGCATGAACCTGTAATGGAGATGTTTGTTTAAAAACCTTCCCGATTTACGTCGGGTGTCCGACGTTACCGACGATAGCTTTATAAATACTCTCTAAAATATAGAAGCGGCGCAGGCGTTTACGAGAACAAAGCGCTTGGAAAATGTTCATGCGCACGAAGGTTGCGTGAATAAC
The DNA here is from genome assembly GCA_013331535.1 of Microcaldota archaeon. Classification (GTDB taxonomy): domain Archaea; phylum Micrarchaeota; class Micrarchaeia; order Anstonellales; family Bilamarchaeaceae; genus UBA10214; species UBA10214 sp10214u. Next base: position 9,643 of record DUGF01000047.1, read on the forward strand.
GCAACCCTATTTTCTGAGGTGAAAGGATGGGATCAAAAGTTGGAAGTGAAAAGATTGGAAGAGACAATGGGTATCTCTACTTTGTAGGTAAGGATGGATACGTCTGGGCAGCACCCATGAAGCACAACAAAAGCGGAAGAAAGAAAAAAGTTGGATCTGAAAAGATTTCCAAAGAAGCGGGCTTCATGTACTATGTAGGCAAAGACGGATACGTCTACAAGGCAAAATTGAAGAACTTTAGGAAGTAAAATCTGTTCTTCTTTTTTTTTATTTTTTCTTTTTATTTTTGTATTTCAAGGATTAGTATAGTTTTATAAGCCTGACGCAACACAACAGAATTTTACCATTTATAGCAAACAACGAAAGTAAAACAAAGGATTAACCATATAGTCGTTGTTTGCTAAACTGTGAGTCGCACCACTTATGCGGATCACTGGATTTAGAGTGATTAATTATGAGCAAAGCAAGAATTACACTAAGCGGAGACAACCCAGGAGACCTGGATGGAGTAGTGAAGCAAATAAAAGAGCTAGCTACAGTATTAAGCATGAAAATGCACGGTCCGATAAGGTTGCCAAGAAAAAAACTCGAGATAAGTTGTAGACGAACTCCGTGTGGGGATGGCTCGGATACTTACGAACACTGGGAAAAAAGGATATTCAAAAGACTTGTTGATGTGGAAGGCGACGAGAAGATGATAAAACAGCTTCTCAGGGTAAAAGTGCCAAGCACAGTATTGGTCAAAATTTCGTTGACCTGATTACAAAGGATGATGATTACATGGGAAGCAGACCGAGAAAATGGAAGAAGAAAAACAGAATGCGCTGGAAGTGGGTAAAGAAAAAGCGCAAGAGACTCAAACGAAAGGCAAAGCGAAGAGTAGGCGAACTCTAGTTAAATACCCGAACGAAATTAGTCTCTGGGAATTTTATGGTACTTCACGATTTACCTTTAGCCGAAGGGATGCTCGCATTTATGGTTTCAACAAGTTCATTTAATGTTACCACTGGTCCAACCATACAAACAGAAAAGACTGAACTGAAGAAGCATGGTCCTTTTGAAAAAAATCCGTTCGAACCTCGTTTCGAAAAGGCAATTGTTAATCCTACAGTGGTTTCCCAAACTTCCGGTATCCCATTAAGTAATTTTCCGGTTCCGACCCAGCCATACCAATCAAATTCACAGCCTGCTGAAAAAACGGCCGGACAACCAGAAACACGGCAAACGGAACAACGCCACAAACCAAGATCAGAAACTAGATTCCCTCACAAACTCGTCTTTTTACGCAGACCGCATGGATTTAATACGCATGAAAATGAAAATCGGAATCGCAGAAGACCGCGAGATGCCTTAGCACGCGGATAGAAAGTAAAACCTTTATAAATCCTTCCCATTCAAATCAGCTCTTAGACACAACTATAGCAAACAACGAAAGTAATGCAAGAGACCAATTGTTTGGCTCAGTCGTTGTTTGCTATGTAGTGAGACGCGAAAGTTTCGCAAAACTTTCGTGGATCGCTATAACTAAGTAATACAGATTCGTTAATATTGGTATTATCTCGCTGGTTGTGTGTAGATTGAGACAAATTTTTTGTCTCAGGATACCCGTAATTACTACTCTGAGAGTAGGAGGGGACTTCTATGATGGACAAAAAGAAAATTCAAGAAGCCTTAGCAAAGGTTTTCGAGGACAAGGGAAAACGAAAATTCAAGCAAAGTGTAGAACTTATAGTGAATTTTCGGGGAATAGACTTCTCAAAGACTGAGCACAGGCTCAATTTAGACGTAGCCCTTCCGAAAGGAAAGGGTGGAAAAGAGCCAAAGGTTGCAGTCATTGCTGAAGAGGCTATGGCAAATCAGGCAAAAAACGCAAAAGCAGATTTGATAATCCTGTCACAGGAAATTTCGGCTTATGGGGCTCCTGATAAAATAAAGAACCTCGCAGATAATTACGTTCTTCTTGCTCAGCCAAACCTCATGGGTCTTGTGGCTAAAAGCCTTGGACAATATCTTGGTCCAAGAGGAAAATTACCGAGACCGGTCGTGGGAAATGTAACTGAGATGATTGAACGAACAAGACGTTCGGTTAAAATGGCTTCCAAAGGAAAGTATCTTCCGGTTGCACAGGCACTGGTTGGCACTGAGGAAATGAAACCAGAAGACATTGGAGAAAACATTGAAGCAGTTTATGATGCAGTTAAGAATAAGACGGGTGAACACACCATTAAATCGGTTTATATAAAGATGACAATGGGTGCCCCGATAAGGGTAGAATAAAGATGATTCTCATATGGCATTGAACGGCGTTGTCGCGATCGTCGCAACGATCACGAGCATGCTCATGAACGAAGCGTCGTTCATGACATCCGTTCAATAATAAAAATTTGGACAAGAAAATACAAAGGTGAAATTTTTATGGCAAAAAAGAAAGGAAAATACAAAGTAAATCCTGAAAGACCTGCGATAAAGGAAAAGGCAGGTAAAGTAAAGGAAATCATAAAGGAAACAAAGGATTACTCAACACTTGCAGTCATAGACCTCAGAGGACTCCCGGATTCGCTTCTCCAGAATATACGAAAGAATATACGAAAAGAGGGTGGACGGGTAAGAATAGCAAAAAAGGCAATTATGGAAAGAGTATTTGATTCAAAGAGTGTTCTTTCACAGAAAAAGGAAGTTCTCAAGGTTCCGGTAGCACTTGCAATGACAAATCAAAGCCCATATCTGGTAAACAAATTCCTTAATGAAAATAAAAAGAGAAGGGCTGCGAAAGTTGGCGAGATTGCACCGTTTGAAATAGCTGTTCCAGAAGGAGAAACAGATTTGCCACCCGGTCCGGCACTTTCAGAACTTAAGGGAGCTGGATTAAATGTTCAGATTAAGGCTGGAAAGATAGTGATTGCAAAAACATCTGTTGTTGCAAAGCCCGGCGAGGCACTTACAGACGTAAAAGTAAAGGCACTTCAAAAACTGGGTATAATGCCCTTTGAGGTTGGAGCAAAACTGTTATTTGCATATGATGGAGAATATCTTTATGGCAAAGAGGTTCTTGATATTGATGCACACACACTTAATCCAGAATTCTCAGCTGCGTTGAAAGATGCATTCAATTTCTCACTTAACTCTGGATACCCAACCGGCATGAGCATCGGAATTGCCTTAAGCGAGGCGTTTAGGCAGACAAGAAATGCAGGAATAAACGGAAATTTATACTCATCAAGCGTGATAGAGCAGCTTCTCACCTCTGCAATAAGACAGGGGACGGCTCTTGAACCGATGGAGAAAATCAAGAAATGATTTTCGACAGACTTGAACGATTCGTCGTTCAAGCTGATTGAGAAAAAGTAAAAAATGAAAGGTGATAATATGACAAAGGTAGATCCATATTTGCATGCCGTGCTTCTCTTGCACGGAGCTGGAAAAGAAGTAACAAAGGATGCACTTGTATCTGTTCTCAAATCCGCTGGTGCGGAAGTTGACGATGCAAAGGCAAAAGTCCTTTCTGAGGCAGTGAAGGGAGTCGATTTCGAAGACCTTCTGAAGAATGCGACTGCGATTGTTGCAGCACCGGTTGCAGCAGCTCCAGCAGCAGGCGAGGCCAAGAAAGAAGAGAAAAAAGAGGATGAAGGAAAGAAAGAAGAACAGGCAGCCGAAGGATTGGCAAACTTGTTTGGATGATTTGAAAAACAGCAGTTTTTCAAAGTTTTGAACGAAACATCGTTCAAATGATTTCCTTTAATCTTTTCTTTTTTTTTATATTTTATATTTTTTTGATTAGTCAGTAGTTATTAATTAGATACAAGAAAGAGGCGAACAGAAAAAACAGGTGGAAAAAGTTTCCGAAACCTTAGAAGGTGTGCTTTATGCTAGTGTCAGAACGTGAGATAAGAACCAGAAAATGTAACAGTACTCGATGTGATCAAAAACGAAGCCATATTAGGATGGAATTGCCACTCAGCGAGGACGTGCAAGAAAGAATCGGAAGAAGAATTATAACTGCTATTGAATGTTTTAGGCCGTTAGCAGAAGTTGANNCCTGATTGGGACGGAGAGATGGTTGAAAGAGTACCTCTTGCGGATATGAACACTCCTACAATAATCCGGGCAATGATTGAACACCCGTTTATATTTCGGATATAAACATTTATGTGGTATAAAATAGAAACAAATATAAAGAGATACGCAAAAAGCTTAGCAAAAGCAGCTGTTGGTAGAGCCGGGTTTGATATAAAACTGCCAAATGGCTTTGAACTGGTTCGGCTCAGAGATTACAAAGAAGAAGATATTGAAAGAAAAGCATGTTTGGGAGGGACTCTTTAGAAACCTATTTATAATTAGTCCTCTTACTCAGAGGTATGGAACGAAAGGTTGAGAAAGTCATTAAAGATATAAAGGCGCTTAAAATCCAGGGTGCACGAAACATTGCGAAAGCAGTTGTAAATGCAATCATCCTTCAAATTCAGAAATCAAAGGCAAAAACACTTGACGAATTGTATTCAGAACTTCTTGTTGTTAGCGAAGCACTTGCCTCTGCAAGGCCAACCGAACCAATGGTGCGAAATGCAGTTGGGGAGATTGCAAGGTTTGCATTTTCACAGATAAAAACCGGCGGAGTGAGGAATGCAAAGGAACTCCGAGAAAAAGTCGTAACAAAGGAAAAAGAATATCTTAAGAAAATGGATGAAAATGCAAAGGCGCTCATAGAATACGGGGCAAAACTCATTCCAGAAGGTGCAGTTGTTATGACTCACTGCCATTCCTCAACGGTTACCGGAATACTTAAGCGAGCCGCTGAAATGGGGAACCAGATTGAAGTATTTGCCTGTGAAACACGACCGAGATATCAGGGACGGATAACCGCAAAAGAATTGGTTGATGCGGACATTAAAGTTTCGTTAATTGTTGATTCCGCGATGAACTCATTCATGAAAAAGGCGGAGATATGCCTTGTTGGCGCAGATGCAATAACCTCGCGTGGAGATTTGATAAACAAGATCGGAACATCCACCCTTGCACACATTGCGGAGATGCACGACGTCTCGTTTTATTCTGCTGCTGAACTCTATAAATACAGCCCAATCAGCCTGTTCGGAAATCTTGAAAAAATCGAGGAACGGGATTCTAAAGAGGTATGGGACAAACCGCCAAAAGGACTTGTTGTACGCAATCCTGCGTTCGATGTTACTGCGGCTCAATATATCAACGGATATATCACGGAAGCGGGAGTTGTTCCGCCGCAATCTTTATTTACAATAGCTTCAAAGCAACTCGGAATTGAAATCGAAAAGAAATAAACGGGAGAATAGTTGGCACTTATGAAAAAAACGTGGTGATAACGTGTCTGAAAAACCAAAATATGTTGAAAAAGAAACGAAACGCGTAGATGTATGGAGATACAAAAAATATATGTGCAAAGCAAAGATAATCGATATAAAAACCGGAAAAAGAATAGTTCTTCTTAATTCAAAGGACGCAACGGCCCATGATATCTACCTAGGATACCGTACTGAACTCAAACTTGGAAAGAAAAACACCATCGTAATCGTAGATACAAGCAACGAAATGGTTAAACCCGGGGAAGTCGGAATCTACTCAGATGCAGCTGAAGAACTCGGTGCGAAAAATGGGGATACAATCGAGATTCTGCATATGAATCGACCTGAGTCTATAGAATATATCAAGAAAAAAATGGATGGAAAAACTCTCACACCTACGGAAATAAGCTCGATTGTAAACGAGATAATGGATGGGCGACTTAATGATGTTGAGACTGCGGCATGGGTATCCGGAGTTTACATAAACGGCATGTCTGATGACGAGATTATTGCACTTGCAGATGCTACTGTGAAGTCTGGGGATAAACTTGATTTGGGAAAGCATCCTGTAGTTGACAAACACTGCGCCGGAGGAGTTTCCGGAAACAGGACAACCATGATAGTTGTTCCGATAATCGCAGCCAGTGGGATTTATATCCCAAAAACTTCTTCACGGGCGATTACTTCGGCGAGTGGGACCGCCGACACTATGGAAGTCCTCTCAGATGTAACGTTCAGTGTGGATGAACTAAAGGACATTGCACTAAAGGCACGGGGAGCCATGGTATGGGGCGGGGGAATGAAACTCGCTCCGGTGGATGACAAATTAATAAGGATAAGAAACCCGCTTTCTCTTGATCCGGAGGGAATGCTATTGGCGAGCATACTTGGAAAGAAAAAATGCGTTGGAGCCGAGTATGTAATTGTTGATTTGCCTGTTGGACGCGGGGCAAAGATAAATGATGAAGCAAGAGCAAAGGAACTTGCAAAGCATTTCATAAAAATAGGCACTGAAATGGGCATGAAAATAGAAGCGCTTATTACTGACGGAGCAGAACCTATTGGAAACGGAATAGGACCAGCGCTGGAATGCAGGGATGTTCTACAGGTACTAGAAGGAACTGGACCAGAGGATTTGAAACACAAATCCTGTATGATGGCCGGGAAACTGCTTGAATTATGTGGAAAGGCAAGTGTTGGACAAGGCCATGGAATTGCATTGAAACTGCTCGAAAACGGAAAGGCACTTGCAAAAATGAAAGAGATTATAGAGCTTCAGGGAGGGAATCCCAAGGTAAAATCAGATTCAATGCCAATTGGGGAATATACGTATGACGTAAAATCCCAGGTAGATGGCCAGATATTTCACATAGACAATAAGGTAATATCTAAGATTGCCAGGCTTGCCGGAGCGCCATTTGATAAGGGAGCTGGAATATATCTCCACTGCCTACGTGGGGACAGCATACGAAAGGGAAACAACTTATTCACTATTCATGCTGAAAGCGAGCCAAAATTAGGATTTGCGATAAAGGCGTTGGAGAATCTTGAGCCGATAGAGATGCGGAAAATGATACTCGGGACGATGCGGTAGCAGTGCGGAACAAAAACAATAAGCGGGAACTATAACGAGATAAAACAACGTGGAATAATACAAATCACTTGGAACAACGACTCGCGTCTTTTCGCATTAATCTTTTTTTATTTTTTCCGCTTTGTTTTCGTTTGTGAGGTCTACCATCTCCTCAATGCGATAAACGTCTTTGTATCTGCAACGCTGCGCAGTTTCCTTAATCGATCGATTTTTGAATCCACTTCCGTAAGGCTTGCGCCTTCAAGAATAAGGCAGCCATCATACTCCCCGGAGATTTCATAAGATTCCTTGGAGATTTTCGCTGCTGCAACTTCTGCCATCATTTTCTTTGTCTCGTGTTTTGCTTTTAGCATGACAACTGCATAATATGAAGCGGAAGCTCCGCTTGTTTCAATTGTGAACCGCTCGATTGCATGGCTTGTAGACAAAACCTCAATCCGATGTCTCACGGCGCCTTCGGTCAATCCCACCGCCTTGGCAATTTCAACATTGGACATGCGCGAGTTTTGCTTCAGGAAAGAAAGGATGCGCACGTCGATGTCATCAAGCTTCATAGGAAAGTCTGATGCGGCAAACATTATAAATCCGTAGATTTCCACCAGTCTATCTAATCAGTGGGTCTAAGAGAAGCCCAGCGGTGGAAATCTCCAACTGTCAAAATGCTCGCCTAAACATTTTGACATATTGCGAAATTCGCAATGACGGATTTTGATTAAGAAAATCCGGCAGATTTGAACGAATTGTCGTTCAAACGGAGATTACGTTATTCGTAGGAACTGGACAATACATTACTAATTTCGTAACTAAATTACGATATATTTAAAAACTGTTTGGTTCAGAAGAATAAACTATGCAAACAAACAGAATAAGCAATTTCTTTCTGAGCAAGAAGCCCATGCTGGCAAAACAGTAATCACTAATAGATAGTTTTGAGTTTTGTTTTAATTTTATTTTACTCGAAAATAGGAACTGAAAAAATAAAAAAAGGTGAATATCATGATAACAAGAATGACTGAACAACGAAGAACGCTGCTTAGGCGCGATACCACAATCAGCACGGAAAGCGAATTCGCACTTTTTGATGCCAGGGGAAGACCACTTGGTAGAAGGGAAACTGAAGGAACGATTGAACGTGCTAGGAATGAATTTGGCAGTAGGATGAGGTGGCGACAAACCGAAGTAGTAGCAGAGGTCGCCCCAAATGCCATAGAATTGAAAATATGTTTCTCAACAGTGGCAGAGATAAGAGAGGACCTCGCAGCGGCTTACCGGATATTAGGTAGAATAATAGCAGAAATGGGGATTCGGATCATATCAACCTCGCAGCCAACCACTAGCGGAGCAATCGGAGAGGGATTAACGCATTTTCTGAGCACAGATATCTTCCAAAAATCAGCGGAGAATCTGGCGGCTACAAACTCCGTTCAATTCCATGTAGGAATAGAAAGTTTTGATGAAGGACTAGCAGTATATAATGCTGCGAATAGGTTTGCATCGCCCATACTTGCTCTGACGCAATGTGCGGTTATAGACGGTCGGGAACGTGGAAGGGCGGCTTTGGTAGCAGAATTTTTCGAGAACCTGCCTTCAGAACTAGCGAACCCCTGGAACATGCAAAGCATTGGAGATTATGAGAAAGGAATGGAGTCTGCAAGGCAGCGAGTCGAGGAAATAGTTCAAAGAATGGCGCCTGAAAGAATCGCAGAACTTGCCGTAAGATACCCTACATTTGTAACTACAGACGGACGGGTACTGCAATGGACTCCTGATAAAATCTTTCAACCGGCAAGAATGAGATTGGACAAAGAAGTTCCGGGAATGGGACTTGTTGGAAGCGTTGAGTTCAGACCTATTGATGGGCAACCGACACTCCAAGCAACTATTGCAGCAATTGAACTTACTCTGGGCTTGCTCGCACAGCCACTAACGCACCATACAGATACGTTGGAAAAAGCAGATAGAGACATTGGATCTGCTACAAGACGAATAGCAGAATATGGTTTATCCGCAATATCGTGGAACGGACTTGGAAGTACCGAGCGCACACACAGACAAGCAATAAACGGGATAATTAGCCTGGGATTAGTGCCAGAACAACTGAGTGAAACTTCTCCATTGGATGGTGGAAATGCAGAATTTAGAGTAATTCAAAACCTTTCACCAGAGGATATTATAGGAGTAAATCATAGAAGATTTATGAGAAGTGTTGGGGTAGATTAGATATGGAAATTTTGTTTCATCTGTTTTTTAAGAAAGCCCAGTGCTGGGCAACAACTTTAGTATAACTCATTTTGAGTTTTGGATAATAATGGAAATTTCTTCTTTGTTTATCACCCCTAATGGAAAAACTAAAATTCATGAGGTGAAGAGTATGTCAAGAAAATTGAGAAATGGAAATATGATAAATAGGCAAAACAGTGCAGTAGTGCAGCCAAGCAATATAGGTTTAGCTTGGCCGCCAGTGTATGACGAATCGAATAAACGAGTGAAAGGATTTTATCCACGTTTGATCGATAGCCAGGCACTAATGGATCAGACAATCAGCCATGAGAATAGCATGATGGTAGTTGCTGCACGTATGATGCGAGAACATCCAGACGCTACACGGGTAACGTTAAGATGTATAATAAGAAATGATTTATCCCCTAATTTCCATCCGGATCTGGAACGTGAATTACGGCGTCTGAGATACGATTGCGCGCCGGGTGGTTCCGAGCGGGTAGATCGCGATTTTAATGACAGAATCCCCACGCGTTGGTTATATTACGAGCTGGCAAAAACTCGCAGAATGGAAAAGGGTAGTTATGGGCTTGAAGCAAAGGTAAATCTGGGTTCAGTTCTTCCTGGTTTTTATCTAGCTTACATCGGATGTAATACACCAGAAAGGACAATCCCCGCAGAAGTCCAGCGAGCAGAAGAGAGCGCTATTCGTGAGATTACCCTCGGTAACATGATGACTGGTATCCATAAGCTCGTGCCAATAACAGCAGAAGCCGCATACGAACGCATATGTCAAGCTGGTTTCAGAATTGAGCGTTTAACCAACCCTACGGCAGATGAAATCGTACTGTTAACGCGATTATATCTGGAAGCGTTTCAGGACTATCCATTCCAGATAAACGAGCAAACTATTGGTGATGTCGTTGATAATAGCACCACGTTGATTGCACGTAATCGAAAAGGACAAATAATCGCAAGCCTTGTTGCAGAGCAAGCGCCACTTGTATTAGAATGCGGGCCAACTATTAATTTGATAGAGCTTGGCAAAGCCGCTACCGATCGCAGATATCGCGGCCATGGTCTCTTAACTGCGCTTTATCATCGCATGATAGAATTATTGCACGAGGCAGGTTATAGTTCCAGAGACACCTTAGTCTATGTTGAAGCAAGGGCGCCATGGATTCCAGTGAATATTGCAACAGGAAAATCCAGCCCCAACTATTGCGGTATGCTCCATCAACATTGCAGAATTCTAAGCGATCGAAGCCCTGGAATGCAGTATAACGGTAACCTTGAGGACTTGAATGTATGGGCATACCTCTCTTTTTAGTTTCTTTCTTTTTTATTTTAATTAAATACAAAGAGGCGATATGAATGGATACGATTACATGGTTAAGGGAATTAGTCTCAATAAAATCGGTCTTTCCAAATGAACTAGAGATTGCAGAATATTTGGAAGCAAGACTCAAAAAACTCGGATTCTCTACAAAACGCATTTATATCTCTGAAAATCGTTTCAATGTCGTTGGCGAACGCGGAACAACCGGAAAGGAGATTATGTTATATGCGCACATGGACACCGTCCCGGTTTACGGAGATTGGAATGGAAATCCACTTTCATTACGCGAAGAAGGAGACAAACTAATCGGACTCGGTTCTGTTGATATGAAGGCAGGGATTGCGGCTATTCTTACTGCATGCGCGGATGAAAACGTGCGGAACAAAAATAGAAAGATAAAAATTGCATTCGGAGTTGATGAAGAAAATATTTCCGAAGGTGCGCAGGCGATTGCCAAAAGCGGATTTTTGAAAGACGTGGAATTCTGTATATCAACAGAAAGCCCACATCCAGATGGAATAGAACTTGGACCGAAAGCGATTACACTTGGAAGAAGAGGGAGATGTGTTATTGAAATCAATGTTCCGGGAAGTTCAGCACATGGAGCAAACATTTCACTTGGTAAAAATGCCATAAGCGAGGCGGCAAGGCTTATTCCGAAACTCGAGGCGCTTAACCAAAAAATGAAACCGCACAAATTTCTTCCTCCGCCAACCCAGTTCATAAGAAAGATTCATGGGGAGAGTTCGTCTCTATCTACTCCAGACAGTGTAACACTTGAACTGGATAGACATTTGGTTACTCCGGAAACACCCGAAAGCGCACTTGAGGAGATACAAGAATTCATAAAGCGGCTTTATTCTGAAGAAAAATTCCTTGAAATTGACGGAAAAAGAATATCCGCACGCTTAAAGGAAAGAAAAACTCCTTATATCGCTCCTTTCGTAACTGAAAAAAATAATCCGTACGTAATGAAACTGGCCGAGGCAATAAGGCAAAAATTCGGGACAGCACCCATATATGGGTATGGCATGTCGGTTGCTGATGAAAACATTTTTGCAGCTTGTGGAGTCCCTGTTGTAGTAGTAGGGGCAAAGGGCGGAAATGAGCATGCTGCGAATGAATGGGTCTCAAAATCCAGCTATTTGGAGCTTATCGACGTGCTCAAAACATTTTTAAGGAGTTGCTAACCCAAATATAAGTTACCCGCTTTAGCTCAAATTGAGTCTTGAGTCGCGTGTTCCGGATCTTGGATGTTTAAATTCAAGATGCGGGACTGAAAACTCGAAACTCGCAGAGCAACGGTAGAGCGACTGGCTGTAGTTTGTTCACGGCACAATATAACCCGACAGAGGTTTAGCCGTATTATGGTCGCGGATACCAGTAGGTTGCTTGTTCAATCCCATATTCCCTTTCTTTTGGGAAATCTGGGGAACAAATCAGGCAAGCGGGATTTTTTTTATTTGAGGTAGATTATTTGGTTAAAACAGCAGCATTACCATTGGAAGAGCCTCTTCAAGAGGCACCCACAGAAATGCCTACTCTAAAGGACATGGTTAGCGTGCTCCTTAATCCGCGGCCTGGCGAGGAAGGAAAAGTAGCCGAATACAAGGAAGCATTGGGAAACTTGCGCGGAAACCACAGATTAGGGAGAATGGATGTTGTGCTGGCACTAGCAGCTTCAATGGAGCCGTGCGAGGCAAGGGACACTGAGCTCGGACGGGCATTCCCGGATTGGATTCCATTGCAAAGAATAAATGATTCATGGGACATAGTCCGAAAAGTCATCAAAAACGATCCAAAACTCTTAGCCACGTTTGAAAAAAGATGCGGTTGGAGCATTGCACGGGATGAAAGACATTCGGTAATGACACTCAGGATGTTTGAGGCTGCCCTGTTTTGGGACTCTGCAAAAAGCAAATTTTCAACTTTTTTACTCGACTCAAGGCCATTGCGCAGGGATATTGGGCATTCCAAGAATCAGGGCAGCGGGGTTGATGCGGACGGATTGTTCTATTCAGAGATAAGCACTCCAGATGGGGAAAAACCAGCCGGGGTTTCTGTAAGGAGAATTGCGGATTCGGACATCATTGAAAAGATTATGCATGGCTCTGAAGGGATTGAAGGCAGTGAAAAAGTGCGTGCAATGGTTCTGAAAGCATTGATGAAATTAGAATCTAGGTTTGGAAATCTTTTAATGATGCGATACGGCGTATCCGCGGACAGAATTGCCGAATTACCAGATAAAGTTGATTGGAATATGCGTCCGACAACCGCTGCAAGGGTTCAATTAGAATTGGCAAGAACTTTGGAAAAGTTCACGAAACGCGGGCTTGAGACGGATNNTGGGAAATAGTTCAGCACATGGTCATGGAATATCGGGAATACATCGTATGTCGAAATTATATCAGCAAAGCGCGCTCTCAGATCAACAAGGAAGCTTTGGAACTCCATTATTGATTTTGTTTCTATTTCAAACCCGAATTTCCATGTACCGAGCTGTTTTACTACGAACGTGACGTTCTGGTGTCTCAGAAACTCCTGCAACTGGATTTCCAGCTCTGGCTTGTAGGAATGCACGCCAAGGAATACCATGTTGGACTCATAGCCAAGCGAGCGTGGTCGGATTAGCAGCCGGTATCCAATGATTAACTTACTCTTCTCCAGAATTTTGACCCTGTTCTGGATTGTTTTGTAGTTCACCTTCAGCTTTGCACCAATCTCGGAAAATGAAAGCCATGCATCCATTGAGAGCAACGCAATTATCTGTTTGTCAAGCCCGTCGAGCCTTATTTCCGGATTGAATCTCATTTCATGCACTATCCCAGCGCGCACTGAGATACTTTTCATTTCATAGTCAGGCAGAAGATAGCGCCTTGGCTGATCGCGTACGCCAAGATACGTGAGAATCTCGTATTTCTGCACAAAGCTGCCCCATTGCTGAAGCAGCTGCTCAAATAACGCGTTAAACTCAAACTGATCTCTTGCCACGAAATTGAAAACAAAATCCCAATTTCCGCCGACTTCACCAACCCACATTGAATTCGGATGATTGGCAAGATAATCTGTAAACTCCTGTTTCTGCTTTTGGCTTATCTTTTGCAGCTGGATTACGATCCGAAACCATTTCCATCCCACTACTGTAGAATCAAAGACTGTAATCGCTCCAAACAAAAGCCCATCCCTTTTCATTCGTTCCAGCCGATATTGGACAACCTGGCGAGATAATCCAACGCGCTTTGCCAGTTCTTTTATGCCCATTCTGGCGTTCATATCCAGCTCTCGGATTATCTTTCGATCCTTGATGTCTACTTTTACTGTTTCGACTGTTTTGGTCGCATTGATTGTATTCTCTGGCATAAGTTTACTTATTAGTAATATAATTAATAAACAGTCCTATTTCGCCAGTTTTTTGATAAAATGTTTTAAATATAAGAACTGCCATACAATTACCAGAAACAAACACAATTTGAGGTGAAACTTATGAAAAAATTAAAATTATTGGTTGTTGAGGACCGAGCTGCAAACCTTGCGCATGCCCGCGTAGTTATGGCACAGCATAAGGAAAGGGTAGAAGCAATTTTCGCAGAAGATTTTGTCACTGCAGAAAAACAACTTAGAACCGGCGGCATTGCAGGAATGCTTACAGACGTTTTCTTTCCATATGCAAAAGGAACTGGAAGGATTGAAACAAAATTATTCGAAGATGCACGTCCACATTGTTTCAGTGAAAATCCAGATTTTGCAGCCGTTGATTTACTGGCAAAATCATTTGGGGAAGAACTGCGTGAGCCGCTTGCCACGGGAAAGTTTAAGGCAAAGGAAATCGAAGGGGTTATTTACAAAATGCAGGATGGGGGAACCCTGCCGATTCAGGATATGCTTACTCTTATAACCGCATTAGGAAAAATCAAACATAGGGGAATGCGCGACGATGGTTACGATGGAAGCATTCCTGAATGGAAGCGGGAATCTGATTCATTGGATGCAGATATGAAAAGCGGAGATGAAACACGCCAGCCATGCGGCATATTGACAATGCAGATAGCGCATAATATCGGGATTCCGTTTGTCGTTGTGTCATCTTTGCATGCCGCGCATGGCAGCAGCGCAAGTCCTGTAATGAGACTAGCCAAGGCGTTGACAGGAATACGTGAGAGGGATATCATTGAAACACAAGGTTACGGGTGCAGAGGCAGCACTCAGGAAAGCGAACAGCAGGGGCATGTCAAGGATGAAGACGTTTGGTTGAAGGCACTTGTTGGTTTATTGGAAAAAATAGAAAAACCAGATTCGACAGAATAGGAGAGACAAGTAAGGCCATGCCACTGATTTTTTCCTTTTTTAAATATATTGGCATCTCATTGCCACAGGGTATTTAAACTCATTGGCAATGAATTGCCAAGAAAAGCAAGTTAACGTCTGAAATGCATATACATAAGCACACAACTAAGAGGGGGTATTAGTAACTAAGAGGGGGTATTAGTAATTTAAATTTTTCCATCTCAAATATACTTATGCTATTTGACTTAAGACCCAAGGAAACGAAAGAGGATTTCTTCGATTACAACGAAGAGCTTGATTCTATTGCAAGCTATCTCACTGACAAAACAACTAGGATAATTGTAATACGGGGTCTGCGCAGGACTGGAAAAAGCAGTTTGATGAGGGTCGCCTTAAACAAAACAAAAGTCAAGTTTGTTTTGATGGATGCAAGAGAACTGACTTCGTTAAGCAGAAAATCTTTCGAGTCGAAACTTCTTCAAAAGCTCAGGTCAATTAAAGGGGTATCTGCTGCAGTACTGGATCGTGTAGAAAGCATAGAAGCAGGAATCAAAATTTCACTTAAAAATGACGAAGACATATGGAAACTCCTTAAGGAAGCAAAACCTGTAATCGCAGTTGATGAGGTACAAATGTTAAAGGGCACTGGGACAGAGGCCTTCTTCGCAGCCCTTTATGACAATACCGGATGCAAAATCATTCTAACTGGTTCGGAAGTCGGGGTTTTAGATGCATTTATTGGAAAGGACGATCCAAAAGCCCCGTTGTTCGGAAGGGCGTATGTTGAAGTAAAAATGCACCCGCTCGGACAGGATAAATCAAAGGAATTTTTACTTAAGGGATTCAAGGAAATTGGAAAGGATTTGGGCAATGGGATGTTGGAAAAGGCATTACAGGAATTGGACGGTATTATAGGGTGGCTTACAATGTTTGGAAATTCCGCATTAACGACTAGCTTTGAAAACGCCCTGAAAAATGCTACGACGAAAGGCGCAGAATTGGCATATTCGGAACTGGAATCGTTTTTGGGTGGCAGGGCTGCTGCGAAAAAACGCTATATCGCATTGCTTAGCATCCTTGCTGAAAAAAATATGAGGTGGGCAGACTTAAAAAGAGCAATGGAAATTCAACTAAAAGAACCAGTATCTGACTCTCAATTTACCAACTATCTTGATTCGTTAGNNTTTCGTTAGTTGATTATGGATTTATTATTGTTGAGGATGGCGTTTATTCAATACCAGACCCGCTTCTGAAAAAGGCGCTGACTAATGCCTGAAATGCCTAATTCCAGTGAAAACCATCGCCATTCCATGCTCGTCTGCTGCTGCAATGACCTCCTGGTCTTTGATTGAGCCGCCAGGCTGGATTACACAGGTTACGCCACGCTTAGCCGCCTCGTCTATCCCATCGCGGAACGGAAAAAATGCATCGCTCGCCATTGCGCATCCTTTTACAGTATCTCCGTAACTTTCAGCAATCATCGCTGCGAGTTTTGCTGCATCAACCCGTTTCATCTGCCCTGCACCAATGCCGACAGCCCGATTATCACGAGCGTAAATAATCGCATTTGAACGAACGTATTTGCTGACGGTCCATGCATAAAGAAGGTCTTTCAATTCCTGTTCGGTTGGCTTTCTTTTTGTAACTACTTTCAGGTTTTTCTTATCAAGCAGTTCGGTATCTGCATCCTGAACAAGGAATCCGCCAACTACGGAACGATAATCAGCAAACGTCTCGCGTTTGATTGGAAGCTTAAGTGCACCCATTTCGATAAGGCGAAGATTCTTTTTTGTTGAGAAAACCGCACGCGCGCTATCCGAAAAGTGCGGTGCAACAATAACTTCGTAAAAACGTTCGCAGATTAATTTTGCAAAATCCGCATCAGTAACCTCGCGGTTGAATGCAATCACTCCGCCAAATGCCGCTTCGCTATCAACTGCAAGCGCCTTTTTGTATGATTCAACAAGTTTTGAATCTGTCGCCACCCCGCACGGATTATTATGTTTCACAATTACCGTGGTAGGTTCAGCAAACTCCTTCACTAATTCAAAAGCGGAATTAATATCCAAAATATTATTGAATGAGATCTCTTTTCCCTGAAGGCATTTTCCGCTTGAAACGCAAGGATCGCGTTTATGGTTGTCTATATAGAATGCAGCTGTCTGATGGGAATTCTCGCCATATCTCATATTCTGGATTTTTTTGAATGAGAGGTTAAGATAGTCTGGATATTTTAAATTTGAACCGCCAATTCCGAACTCTTTTCGCAGATACTGTTCAATGACTACATCATAATGCGCAACGTGTTCAAACGCTTCCAATGCGAGCGATTTTCGAGTCTGCTCGGACAAACTGCATTTTTCTTTTTTTAGTTCCGCAATTACGCTTTCGTAGCGTTTCGGATTAACTACAACTCCAACAGAAGAATAATTCTTTGCAGCAGAGCGAACTAGAGTTGGTCCACCAATATCTATATTTTCAATCGCTTCGCCTAATTCGACCTTCTCGTTGGCAGTAACCTGTTCAAACGGATAAAGATTAACAACAACCAGGTCAATGAGTTCAACACCTGCCTTCTTCGCTTCGTCCAGATGAGATTTCTTAGAGCGGTCTGCGAGAATGGCACCATGAATCTTGGGATGAAGCGTTTTAACCCGTCCGTCCATCATTTCCGGAAATCCAGTAACAGATGCCACGTCAGTAACCTTAATTCCTGATTTAGCAAGCTCTCTGGAAGTGCCTCCGCTGGAAACGATTTCAATTCCCATTGCAGAAAGCTCTTTTGCGAATTCAACTATTCCGGTCTTGTCGAAGACACTGACTAAGGCGCGTTGAATTTTCATATTTAGAACCAGTTATTATAAGATAATGGGAAGGGTATAAAAAGGGTTTGAATTTAAGGCAGATTCGTTAGCAATCAACCAGTTAGATAAAGCAAAAAACTCGTATTTTCACGTACTTTGAGTGCATGAACTTCGTTCGGATTCATATGAATGAAAACCCCTGAAAACATAAGAATGCTACGAGTGCCAAGCTTAAATGTCCCTTTTCCCTCAAGCACAAGAATTACTGCTTCTTTGGTAGAGGTATGCTCTGAAAGTTCGGTTCCTTTTGCCATGCAAAAAAGCGTGACGTTAGTCTTAGCCCCGCTAACAAGCACCTTGCTGGTAATTCCGCCTTTGGAATAGGAAATTAAATTACCAAGATTCGTAGAAGATTTAGACAAAAGAACCACCCGTATTAACGTATTTTATTTCCAGTCAATATATTTTATTTCCTGTGCGCAACACCAATCAATTCGGATAGAGA
>DUGF01000050.1 GCA_013331535.1 Microcaldota archaeon
CACCCCTGCGGTTAATCCGCCAGAGCAGGTCACTCTGACAAAAGAGGCACACGACCAACTATTAAGAGATGCGGCTCGCGGTTCTACAAACCAGCGGAAAGCTGACCTCTATGATAGGACTCAAGGCAAAGGTAGCGGTCATTTCAAGCCTGCCGCTCCTGTAACGCCCCCTTCACAAGAAGAGCAAGCGGCACAGGCACAAGCAGAAGACCGAAAGGCAGAACGCGGTTTGCTTTCATTAGCAGCCGACCTAGCTTTTCGTGAAGTGCTTGATGCAGACCCGACCCTTCGCAACTTGATGACATCGAATCCGTTAGCGGTTTTGCCGATGCTTGCGCCTGATGCACTTGATGCAGAAGATGCAATCGCATTGGTCAAAGAAGCTCTTGGCAAACGCGCCAAGCCAGCTACACCGCCTGCTCCTCCCGCAACACCTCCGGTCATTCCGCCCGTTGGCGCCATAAACGCAAACGACAAGCCCGTGAATGAGGCGGTTGAAACAGCTCGCAAACTTCCCAATACTGAACGTGCTGTCGCAGGAATGATTGGCGCAAAACTGCGTGAAAATTCTGGTAAAAAGTAGCCATTATGAGAAACGATGAGAATGCAAGAAAAAAGATTTCTGAAAGTCTCAAGCGTGCTTATAAGGAAGGTAGACGGAAACCAGTTTCTTTTCCAGGGGAAAGTAATCCTTTTTACGGGAAACGTCATTCTGATATAACTAAGAAAAGGATTAGTGATACCAAAGTTGGTAACTCTCCTGCTTGGAATAAGAATACACGTGGTATAATGACTGCGTGGAATAAGGGTAAGAAATTACCTTATCCAATTTGGAATAAAGGAAAGAAGGTTCCTCAACAGTCTGGTACAAATCACTGGAACTGGAAAGGAGGAACGAGTAAAGGATACAGGAATGGTTACTATTCGTTAGGATACAAAAACTGGCGTCGAAAGGTTTTTGAGCGAGATAGTTTTACCTGCCAGGGATGCGGAGTTAAGGGAAATAAGAAGTACCTAACTGTGCATCATATAAAATCATTCGTACATTATAAAAAATTAAGATACGAACTTTCGAACGGCATCACTCTTTGCGAAAGTTGTCACTCAAAAACTGACAATTACAAGGGGAGAGCCAAAAGAAAGATTCGCTAATAACTTGACATTAGCTGTCTCAACCCCATTGGCATCCTACCCCCAATCGGCAGGTGAGTTCTTGGACTTGTCCAATGAACTTGCTGAAATTATACGTAGGGACAATACGAGCTTTCTGTCTCGTGTTGGCATCAGTGGTGAAGCCACTGAAACGACCCACTCTTGGATGGAGGATTCGCTGAACGGTAATACGGCCACCCTTGACGAATCGGGTTTTGATTCGTCAGAAACAGATATGACCTTCGTGTCAACTTCCAACATTCGTGTTGGTTCGTTGCTCCGAAATACATCTGAAGCTGGTAAAACAGAAGTAATCCAAGTTACCTCTGTTGATTCAGCGACACTCTGTACAGTCGTTCGAGGCTACGGCTCAACGTCTGGCGAAGCCCATTCAACGGGTTCTATTTGGAACGTAATCAATCCTAACCAGGAAGGACAAGACCCGCCTGCGGATTCGAGCAAAGTACGCACGAAAGTGTCGAACTTCACTCAAATCTTCCAGTATGGAATCAACGTATCGCACACGATGCGTTCCGTTCTCCAAGCTGGTGTCGCTGATGAGTTCACCTTCCAGGTAGCTCGTCGGTTGATGGAAGCGATGCGTGAATTGGATGCCGCATTGGTCAATGGTATTAAGTCCGCCTCCGCTGGTTCAGATTCCGTGTACCGCTCAATGGGTGGTATCGTGGAGTTTGCTTCCCAGGGAACGGGTAACTTGAATACCACTTCCGAAGCCCTTACTCTTTCCGTCGTGAATGCGATGGCAGAGCAGATTTGGGATGACGGTGGGTATCCGAACTTCATCCTTGTTGGCGGCAAACAAAAGAGAGCAATCTCTACGTTTGACCAGTCAGCACGACGCTCTGTCTATGACAGCACCGTCGCTGGATATGTCGTTGACAGAATCATCACTGACTTGGGCTTCGTGCTCGATGTCATTGTTGACCCCTGGCTCGCTGATGATGTCGCCATCGTCGGTGATTTGAACAAGATTCGTGTTCTTCCGCTTCGCAACTCTGCGATGCGCGCAGAAGACCTCGCAAAGACTGGCGCTGCCTTCAAAGCCCAGATTTATGGGGAATACACCGCAGAGTTCCGAAACGCCATTGAGAGCCTCGCCCATCACAATAATTTAACTTGATTTATGGTGTCTTGACATCTTTGTCTTACATAAGATAAAATGAATGTATGAGACACTATACTCAAGAAGATGGACGCAATCCGTGGATGGAGAAAGATATTGAGGATTTGAAAATGGCATATAAAAGGTATCCTTATCAAATTCCTCAATATCTTCTCCAGAAGCACGGACACGGCGGATGTCATACGAAAGCTTTTCGACTTGGCATCGCAAAAGGGGTTCGTAATCCTGGCGTAGATTTAAGTTCTCTGACTCGTGAAGAGATTGGATATATTGCAGGATTTATGGATGGCGAGGGTTCAATATGCTTTTGCCTCGGTAAAAGTATGCGACCAACCATTCAATTCCCGAATACCAACAAAGAGGTGATAGATTGGCTTCTAAAGAAGCTAACAGTTGGCGGTCTTTCAATTACGGTTCGTGAAAAGAAAAACCCTAAATGGAAAACGCTCTATCAGATTCATATTGGTGGTGTAAAAAATGTATATGATATCCTATTAAAAATTGAACCATATCTTATAATTAAAAAAGACAAGGCTCAACAAGCGATTAGAGAACTCAAAGGTCGCTACAACTTAAATTAAACTTAAAAATAAAAACCTATGGCATCAACTATAAAAAACGGAGAAAAGGTATTACCAGAATTGGGTGTCACCGAGAAAGTTACAGCTGCCGCTAATGGTGTCTATACTGGAGCGATTGCGCAGGATGCAACATACATAAAGGTTGTAACCATTACTTCTGCGGGTGCTACATATTATGTTACATTGCCAAAAGCGAAAGCTGGTCTTGAAGGAAGAGTTATCTTACTTACTGTTAGCTCCAATGGGTATGAACTTGTAACTCCTGAATCTTCTGGTGATACTATTAACCAAGTTGATGGTGATGGCACGAATCAGCTTGATGTTGCGGCGGATACTACTGTTCGATGTACGCAGATTTCTGCGACTGGTTGGCTTGCCGAAACGATAGCAGCGGCCACTATTGCCGTAACCGCGCCAGATAATGATTAGAGTTCTTGATTCATTCTGCCACTAGGAATGCCTGGTGGCAGGGATGAGTCCGGGACTTGTCAGAAATAATAAAATAGTTCATAATTTAATTAACAAAATATATGGCAAAAACTTTACCTGTTTCAGCAACTATAAGTTATCTTCTTAATCAAATAAGAAACACTGTTATTAAAGGTGTGAATCTCGCCGCATCTGCTTCTGCCGCGGCGGTTCTTGAAGTTTTTGACGGAGCAATTGACTCTGTTGCAACATTTACGATTCAAGAAGGTGGTTCTGGCTACGCAGTTGGAGACTTGCTTACTCTTGTTGCGGGAGAAAATGGCGGGAGTGCGAGCCGCGCTGTTTTTCGCGTTACGCAAGTTGACGACAGTTCGGCGTCTTCTAGTCCATCATCTTCCGTTTCTCTTTCGCCATCTTCTTCTGTGTCGTCATCTCCCTCGTCAAGTATTTCTCTGTCACCATCTTCGTCTGAATCGGCGTCAAACTCTCCTTCGACTTCGCCATCCGCATCGGCTTCTCCTTCAAGTAGCGTATCATTATCTCCATCTTCGTCGGTGTCTTCATCTCTTTCATCTTCGGTATCTTCAAGTATTTCATCTTCTCCTTCCACTTCTATTTCCACGTCTCCATCTTCGTCAATATCAACAAGCCTTTCTTCTTCACCATCCGCGTCTGAATCTCCATCAACCAGCATTTCGTCTTCGCCCTCGGCTTCTGAATCTCCTTCTACGAGTATCTCGTCTTCGCCGTCAACCAGTATTTCATCTTCTGTTTCTTCCTCCATCTCATCTTCAATCTCCCTCTCTCCTTCAACCTCAATTTCTTCTTCGCCATCTACATCAATTTCGTCTTCGATTTCATTATCACCCTCAACCTCTGTATCTTCGTCTCCCAGCGCCTCACTTTCACCGAGCGCTGGAGCTGGATTCGTTAGTGGAGTTGAACTCATCACTGCTGGAGGTGGATACATCGCTGGCAATGATTACGCAACGACAACGAACGGCAGTGGTACTGGCGCAACTATAACGGTTGATACAGTCACCGACGAAGGAACTTCTGTTGTAAAACTTGCCGCGCTTATCAGCACATCAGCACAACACGCACCAGAAAATGGAATCCTTACCACCAAAGGCATCAGCGTCCGTATTAGTGGAACCTCCGCGAAGGGGCATATTACTTACGAGTAAAAATAAATGAAACTGCGGATTTATTTGTATATTGTAGTCCCATACATTTACCGCAGTGAATGTGTGGGATTTTAGTATAGAAATAAAAACATGATTAAACTTTCAGTAATCATCCCAAGTTATCTTGACCCTTCTTTGAATAAAACAGTAGAGGATATATTGAAACACTCTGAATTAGAGAAAGACGAGTTAGAAATCATATGTGTGTGTGATGGATATTACTGGCAGAATCCAGTTGATGACCCTCGCGTAAAAGTTCTTCACCTCGGCAAAAACAGAGGAATGCGTGGCGCCATCAATGCTGGAGTGGCGATAGCGAAAGGAGAATACCTTATGCGGACTGATGAGCACTGTTCATTCGCTAAAGGATTTGATAAAACAATTCTCGATACCATAGAGGACAACTGGATAGTCACGCCGACTCGGTATGAACTTGACCCTATCAAGTGGAAACGTATGAACATTCCGCCAGTCAATTTTACGAAACTTATTATTCAAAACGTCAAAGATGGTGTTCAGAAATTCACCGCGGTTCCTTGGAAGGAGCGTGATGAAGAAATGAAAGATGTGATGATAGCCGAGACAATGGGAATGCAGGGAAGTTGTTGGTTTATGAAGAAATCGTGGTGGAATAAAGTGATTGGTGAATTACAAACCGAAGGTTATGGTCAACTTATTCAGGATTCCACCGAGATGATATTTAAAACGTGGAAAGCTGGTGGGAAAATGATGTTAAATAAGAAAACATGGCAAGCTCATCGGCATAGAAAGTTCGGTAGACTTCACAATAATGGAACAAAAGAAAACCCCGCCAATTGCGATGATGGTTATATGTACGCAATTAAAATTTGGGGAGAGTATTATGAGAATGAAATAAGACCTAAATGGAATATATGAAAAACGATTTAACTGTTTTATTTTTAACTATAAATAAAGTTCCGTGGATGAAATTTCATAACGAGAAGTTACTCGAAGCTATTGGGAATCATCCTTTGATTACAATCTCAAGAGAACCAATGGATTTGCCAGGGATTCAATTACGACAAACAGAAGAACAATCTCACGATAACATTTATAGACAAATGCTTAGAGGAGCAAAGATTGCAACCACAGATTATATTGCTATGGCAGAGGATGATATGTTGATGAGTAAAGACCATTTTGAACTCCGTCCCCCGCTTGACACGTTTGGGTATAACTGGAATCGGTGGGTGATGTTTACCTGGGGTGAGCCAATATATTCATTCAAAAGAAGGTATTGCAACGGGTGTAGTATTCTGCCACGACTTGAAATGATTGACGCTCTCGAAGAGCGATACGCGAAATGGAAGGATGGCATACCGCATCTCCTCGCTGGTGAGTTGGGATATGCGAAAATGGAAAAAAGTCTTGGCGTGAAAATAAGAAAATCCACGGCTCTTTATTCAAAGACGCCAGTGGTTCAAATACAACACATATATGGGACGCCAGGATACGGAAGGGCAAACCCAGACCCAACGAGAGATACTATGGATTTGGAAGCGCGCAAAACACGCAGGCGACACGGGATGATTCGGGCTTATGAGATACCATATTGGGGAAGGTCGGAGGAATTGGTTAAACATTTTAGGTGATTATGGAATTTAAGGAAAAACATCTCTTTCCGCCACTCAAGGCTCATTTCAATGGGCTTGGATACAAGGTATATGCCGAAGTCCCCAATTTTTATCGAGGCGTTGATTTTGTAGCGGTGAAAGGAGACGACCATATTGCTGTTGAAATGAAGATAAGTTTTAACAATGAGGTCGTATGCCAAGCAAATAAAAATCAAATATCATTTGGGAAGTGTTATGTTGCCTATCCAGTGAAAGAAGTAATTTTAATTCCCAAAGATTTCGAGGATATGCAACGAGAAAACCACGCGCCATTTCGTAAATTGCAAGAGAGTGTTCAAAACAGAGTTTCGGATTGTCAAACGCGGGGCATTGGCATATTGCAAGTCGTGGGAAAGCACGCGCTGGTCGTCGAGGTGTTGGAAGCGAAATATAAAGTGCCGTATAGGATTTTCGACTTTTCAACCTATCGAGAAAGCAAAAGCGATGAGGCGGGATTACCTTTTCAGAAAGGAGTTTCGGCTGGCTATATGGAGCTGAAAGCCATAAAGAGATACGTTAAAAAGCACCCGAACTGCAATTGGTGCGAAATCTATGAGAACGTCCAAAATCATTACAGCAGTGCTTCAAGTTTGTCGGGGAGCATGAGCCAATGGCGCGGTTTTTCTTTGTCACAATTTAAGAAATCTCTATGAATAAAGACATCACTGCCATCTTTTTGACGAATAATGAGGTGCCAGAAAAGTGGGCGGAGTTCCATAAGAAGTGTTTGCTTGAAGCTCTGGAAGGAGCGCCGCTTATCACAATGTCGCGTAAGCCGATGAATCTTGGCAAAAATGTATTACAAGACAAACCAAGAAGTATGTCAAATATATATTGGCAACTTCTCCGCGGTGCAAAGATGGCGAAGACAGATTATATAGCTGTCGTTGAGGACGATACTTTATACCCCAAAGAGCATTTCCTCCAGCGTCCCAAGAAACATTGTATTGGCTACAATATGAACCATTGGCATCTCTTTACGTGGGGGGCGCCTATGTATTCTTGGAGAAATCGCAGAGGTAATTATTCTATGTTATCATATAGAGAGTTAGTCATTGAAGCGCTCGAAGAGAGATTCGCCAAATATCCGAACGGGACACCAGACAACATTACTGGTGAAATAGGCAGACCAATGGTGGAGCGCAATATGGGAATTACTCTTAGACCAGTACAGGAGTTTGAGACGATAACAAGTATTATAAATTTTAATCACGATAAGGTCGCATCCGACCCTATGCAGAGGGAACATCGAAAGAGTTGGGGGCATGTACAGGCTATTTCGATTCCATATTGGGGAGAAGCTTCTGAATTGGTAAAACATTTTCGATAATATGACAATACAAGAATTTAATAAAACTAAAATTGACATTAAAAGACCTCCTTTCTCTAAAGAGTGGAGAGAAAATATGTCAAAGGCTCATTTGGGAAAAAAGAACACTAAAAAAGCTATAGAAAAATT
>DUGF01000091.1 GCA_013331535.1 Microcaldota archaeon
TCTCCTTCTCTTTCTCCTTCTCCTCATCCTCTTCTTCTCCAAACAAACTTTCAAGTGTATCAAGCCACCAGGGATTTGTTTTACTTGAAGAACGTGGACTCACTGATATGCTTCTCGCGCCTCCGGCGTCATTACTCGAATCGGCTTCGTTTACAATTGAAAGTTGCGCAATACGCCACGTATTTTGATGCTCCATCAAATAATACGCAGAAAAGATGCCAATAAAAGACGAAAGAAGAGCGCCGGCCGCGAGTGTGTGTTTCATATTTGTGTAAGTATATTATACATTATATTATAACTTATGCAAATGGTGTTAAAGGCAAATCGATGTTGATCCGTGGTATAATGGTACGAAAAACATGTTTTCAAAACAAACAAGCAATTTGCAGGCGGGAATCTCCGATGGCGAAGTCTCGGGCAGTAATATGGTTAGAAATCCCGTTTGGCTCCTCCCGTTTTTTGCTGCCATTTTGCCGATAGTCCTTTTGAGCGTGTTTTCGTTGNNTTATTAAAGATGTTCTAAAAACCGTCGAGTTGATGCGCGCTTTGGCTTCGCTCGAAGGGACGATTTCCGCGCTCAAAGAAAAAGATGCTCTTGCCTTGTCAACGAGAATGAAGGCGATGGTTATCGCAGACCCGGAAATTGCGAGAGCGTTTGTGCTGGAAAATGACGGCAAAATAGCAGGGGCGTTTCCTACATCGACAGGATCGATAGGGTCGTTTTTCGGTGAATATGAAGCATTGGGTGATATCGTATCCGAAGGAAAACCTTACATATCAGGAGTCTACAGCAATCCCGGCGGCAGAGACGTTTTTTTGATTTATGTTCCTGTCTTGGATAAAGGAAATAAGACGATAGGGTCGATAGTATTCGAGCATGGCACGAAACAAATATCCGATTGGCTCGGGAATATCAGGCTTTCGTATGGCGGGCAGATGATGGTTTTTGATTTCACCGGGAAGGTAGCCGCGTATCCTGGAAAATTAGAAGCTTCGGAAAGCCGTTTATACGAAGGGCTGAAACCGGTTCAGGATGCGCTTAACGGATCCTTGCATACGATCCGCTACAGAGATCCTCTGATCGGAGAACAAATGATAGCGACTTTTGTGCCGCTGTCGGTTGGCAGTAAACTCTGGGTGATCGCATCTGAACAGCCGGTCAAAACCGCATACAAAAGCATAAATGCGGTAAAAATTAATATAGGCCTCGCAGGCGCGGTTTTGACGATTATTAATTTTGCTCTGGTTGCGGGACTTGCCAAAATGAGTTCACGAGTAAAAAAACTTCATGCCGAGCTGAGCCAAAAGAAAGATGATTTCATCGGATTTGTTTCCCACCAGCTCAAAGCGCCGATCGCCGCCCTCAAATGGACTCTTGAAATGATTATTTCCGGAGATTACGGAGAGATACCTAAGAAGATGGAAGCTCCCATTAAAGAAATGCAGACGGTGGTTGACCAAAACAGCCGTCTTGTGAGTGACATACTGAATGCGTCAAGAATAGATAGAGGAGTGATTGAAGTTGAATTGAAGTCGACCAGTTTGAAGTCGGTTGCCGAGAGGGCTGTAAGGGACTACCGAATTCCTGCGCAGAAAAAAGGAATCAGGCTTATTCTGGAAGAAAGCGGACCGGAGATAATCGTTTCTGCCGACGCGGAAAAATTCGCGGAAGCCGTTTCCAATGCGGTGAGCAATGCGATCAAGCATACGAACAATGGGTCAATTACCGTCTCTTTGCGCAGTGACGGCGATTTCGGTTACATCGACGTCAAAGACACAGGTGAAGGAATGGATAATGACACAATCGGAAAATTGTTCACGCGGGACAAGATATTGGGAGGCAGTGCCAAGGCGGACCGAAGCGCAGGACTAGGGCTTTATATCGCTAATCAGTTTATGGCGCTCCAGCAAGGTTCGATTAAGGTAAGTTCAGAGATTGGGAAAGGAAGCAGTTTCACATATAGAATACCGCTTGCGAAGGTGAAAATTGCTTAGTAAATTTCTTTAAGGTAGCAATTTTCACCCCCCTTCGCTCTCCGCTTCGCTACGAGATACGGAGGGCTTCGCTTCCATTTATGAAGCAAAAATTCCAATAATTCAATATACTTCTGCTAGATAACAACGCTCGCAGTAAACAATCTCCTGCCTATCGGGCGCATACGTTGTCTCCATCTCCTTTCCGCACTTCATGCACGGCCTTTTCCAGAGCCTTCTCGGATTCCTCAAAGCCATTCTTCTTCTGTGCCTTTCGTCGGGGTGGAAATGGGGGATAGGAAGTTTCATTCTTCTGTAAAACTCAAGCTCTTGTTTTACGATTCTAAAAGGCCTTTTGGTAGCTTCGCATTCTATTGCCCAATTGAGGATATCGTCGGGGATGTCATCTATTGAATCGGGGAGCAATTCTGCTGGAATGATTTTTTCGACTTTGGGTTTTTCATCAATGTCATCTTTCCATGATAAACCAAGCTTGCCTGCCTGCTCTCTGGATAAAGGCATGTGTTCTATTGCCAAAGATTCGTTATATGCGAAATTGCTTTTGTTCATCGGGAAAAATTCCCCAAACTCATTATGTTTTTTCATGTGTTCAATAATCCGCGCCGCAAGTTCGCTGTATTCATCTTTTGAATACTGCTTGTTAAGAATGCAATATTTATTTTTCTTAAGGCCTATACATCCGAAACAATTCTCGCTGGAAAAACAATGATCGCAATAAGTTAAATCTCGGCAGCCATCCCAGCAAATATTGCAAAAACGCAGATTAAAAACATCGTTACCGCAGGCTTGGCACTCATAAATACGTTCAGCATTCCTGCCCCAGTAACTGTAATCTGCGCAATTATTCGCTGTTTCTATGCACATGCAATAACGTATATCTTCCGCGTCATCACATTCGAAACAATAATATGCGTTTTTGCAGTTGCGCAAGTAATCGCCAAAACAACCGTGCGCATTGACCGCATGATTTTCCTTGACAGTGATCCCGCTTAATTTTGCTCCCATTTTTTCCAGCATTGATCTGACTGCGGCGAAACTTTTCGTGTTGAATTCGGCAATGAATTCCTCAAATTCATCTTTGGGTTTTTGCTCATTGAATAACATGTAACTTTTCTGGTGCAGATTTGAGCACCCGAAACAATTACTGCACCCCATGCAATTTCTTAAAAAGAAAGAGTCCCTGCAATTCACCGAGTCGAGGCAGAACATTGAGTTGTAGCATTCGCGGCAACCGACGCATTCATAACAAAGCTCGCATTTTAATAAATTCAAATTATCCACGCAGTTTTTTGATTCATTTATCCAAGTGCCGTGGTAGCAATCCTCACAGCGATTTGACGAAAACACCAGATAGCAATTGCGGTTTCTGCTCGCGCAATGGCAATAATCGCTGTTTACCATCGGTTTTTGCTGCTGCAGTGCAAGCCGTGGCACTTGGCCTCGAAGCTCAAAGAACTGGTCAAAAAACGGTTTCCCGAAATCAAATTCTCGCCCGAAACTCAACGGGTCCCACTTGTCGCTCCACCATACATCAATGTCATATACCGGAAATGTTTTATCGGGCGAAAAAGCGGAAATAATATTCTTTCCTGAAAAGTCGCACTTCCTGTGATAAAGATGGTGTTCGTTCCTGTACGAAATGCGCCTGATCATGCGGCAAAAATAGCAACGCGTCGGTTCGGGGACATCCATCATTTGATAGAAATCCTTGTCTTCATTTGTTATTTCGAACTGGTTGCCGCATTGGAGACAGGATTTCAGCATCAATTGCAATTATATGCCGATTTTATGCCTGTTTTCTACGGATTTATTTCTGATTTTATTCTTGTATTTGATTACATTTGAGTGTACAATAAAAGTGATTTTAAAAGTACTCTTTACATCCATGCATAAAGATATTTCAATAAAAGAATTCAGGATGAACCTTGCGGATGTCGCGAACCGCGTGGAGGCGGGCGAGACATTCCGCGTAATACGGCGTTCAAAACCCGCCTTTTTCGTCGTTAAAATAGGCGAGGAGGCGCCGGATGAAAAGTGGGAAACGGTTGTTGATTTTACAGACGGAGGCAAACATGCGGGAATTCCGGCAAAAGAACTGCTTGAACGTCTTAAGAAGATTAACCGATCGCGCAAGTAACATGGACAAAATAGATAAGCTTCTTTGCAAAATACCGCGCGGCGACCGCCTGCGCCTCGCAAATGCAATCAGCATGATTGTCAGCGGAGAATATGGCGGTTTGGACAGAAAAAAGCTCAAGGGATACGACTGCATTTACCGCGCGTGCATCGGACGGTACCGGATCATTTACTATGACGATGGTAAAGAGATATGGATAAAAGCGATAAAACGGAGGGATGAGTCTACGTATAACAGTTTTTAGAGGGAGGATGGGGATGTTGTAGGGGTAATCTTGCCTTTTGTTCGAAATTTGCTTAATTAATGAATTCATGATATAATATTGTTGAAATGACAAACAAATATATCCGTATTTTGCCGGCAGTGTTGTTTTCTGCGTTGTTGATTTTTGCAGGCGCAAAGGCTTTCTTTGATGAAATTGCTTTGCTTAAACAGGAGCTTGCGTTATGGGAGGAGGTTAATGCGGAAGATTTTTCGGATGTAATCGAGCAATTGGACGACATAACCGGCGCCGTGTTTACCGATGTCGGCGACAATGATTGGTTCAGCCCGTACGTTTCTTCTTTAACCGAGTGGGGGGTGGTTTCCGGGTACAAGGATTCAGACGGATTGAGTACCGGAGAATTTAAACCGGCCAATTACGTAACAGTCGCCGAAGCACTCAAAATGACCATCAAAGCCGCGGATGTCCCGGAGGAATGTGATTTAGCCGCGGATTCCATCGCAGGACGGCATTGGGCGGATGGTTTTGTGCGATGCGCCGCCAAAAACGGGTCGAGGCTTTTTGGGGCCCAACCGGAAATTTCTCTGGACAGGCCGGCCAGCCGCAGTGAGGTTCTTGTGATGATACATGACTCATTCAAAGATGAATTGGCGCCGGTTTATTCCAGCTTCAATGATACCCAAGGGCATCCGTTTGAGGCGGATATTGCCTCCGCGCAGATTTTCGGAATTGTTAGCGGAGATAAAAGCTCGGCTGGCGTTGAACTTGGAACGTTCCGCCCGAACGATCCGATAAATAGGGCGGAAGCGGCAAAGATCGTGTATCAGAGAATGAAGGAGGAAGCGAAACGGGAACTTTCCAAGTAAAATGCGAGGAAATTCAAAATGCAAAGTTAATTTTGAATTTTAAATTGTGAATTTTGAATTTCTTCGCATTTCGGATTTCGGATTTCAAGAGGTATATTTTCTTCATGCAGGAACGGTTGCAGAAAATTCTTTCGGCTCGCGGGGTTTGTTCGAGGCGTAAAGCTGAGGAGTACATTAAACTGGGGCTTGTTAAAGTATACGGCGAAATAGCAAATCTCGGGCAGAAGGCAGATGCGGCAGAAGACAAGATAGAAGTTGATGGGAGGGTTTTGGAAGAGAGGGAGGAGATGATGTATTATGTGATGAATAAGCCGAAGGGGGTGGAAACCAGTAACGTTTGCAGGTTAGCAAGTTTGCAGGTTTTCACGTTTAAACCTGAAAACTTGAAAACCTGCAAACCTGTAAACGAACGGCGCACCGTTTTTGACATCCTTCCTAAACACCTGCAAGGCAAAGTCTACCCTGTTGGCCGCTTGGACAAAGATTCTTCCGGTCTTCTATTGCTTACAAATGACGGCGTGCTTGCGTACCGCCTCACGCATCCAAAGTTTTACCACGAGAAGGAATATGAAGTAATTACCGTCCGCCCGATTTCTGATGGCGCGCTTATGAAGCTTGGAAAGGGAATGATCATCTCTGGAGAGAGAACAAAGCCGGCCAAAATCAAAAGGCTTGGCGGCAATAAATTCACTTTAGCTCTTACAGAAGGGAAAAACAGGCAAATCAGACGCATGTGCCAGAAGGTTGGGTGCCCGGTTAAGGAGCTCAAAAGAATCAGGATTACAACATTTTCGGACAACAGGCTGAAAGAGGGGAAAGTACGTTCTTTGACGGAAAAAGAAAAGAGTGTGCTGTTGGAAACAGTTGGTTTATAATGAATAATGAAGAATGAATAATGAGTATGAAATTGAATAATTCTTCATTCTTCATTCTTCATTCTTAATTCTTAATTTGTCTGTGAAAATAATTCCCCACGGCGCCGCGCTCGAGGTTACAGGTTCCTGCCACGAACTTCAAATCGAATCATCAAATGGCGTTAAACGCATACTTCTGGATTGCGGCCTTTTTCAGGGAAAACGCTCCGAAACCGCGCAGAAAAACAGCTCTTTTACTTTTGATCCCTCCAAAGATATTGATGCGGTCATATTAAGCCACGCGCACATGGATCATGCGGGCCGCATCCCGCTTTTGTTCAAAAAAGGATATCGCAATCCCGTGCACTGCACTTTTGCGACCGCAGATTTGTCGGAGGTGATGCTTATGGACAGCGGTTACATACAAGAGAAAGATGAGGAATACTTTCATAAGCACCTGAAAAAATCCATGATTAAATGCGAGGGACCTCTGTATACGCAAAAGGATGCCATTGACTGCATGAAGATCTTTAAAGGGCATAATTACGAAGAATGGTTTGATGTTTGCGATGGCGTCCGGGCGCAGTTTCTGGAAGCGGGGCACATTGTCGGCGCGGCGATGGTTGTGCTGGAAATTACGGAAGGAAAAAGAAAAATCAAGTTTGGTTTTACAGGAGACCTCGGCAGAAGCACACTTCCGATAATCAGGGATCCTGCCGCAATGCCCGAAACGGAAGTTCTGATTTGCGAAAGCACTTACGGGAACCGCGCGCATGAAGATATTTCCTCTGCAAGGAACCATCTGCGGGATGTCGTTGTTAAAACCGCTGAGCGCGGCGGGAAAGTTTTTATACCTGCTTTTTCTCTGGAGAGAACGCAAGAGATAGTTTACGATTTGCATGTTCTTTGGGATGCAAAAGACATTCCTTCGGTGCCGATTATCATTGATTCGCCTCTCGCAACAAAGGTAACGGAAGTTTTCATGAAACATCCGGAATGTTATGACAAAGACATTTACGAAAAATTCCTTTCAAAAGCTCATAATCCATTTCAGTTTTCATTGGTCAGGTACACGGGCTCTGTTGATGAAAGCAAGGCTCTGAACAATACTCCGGGTCCGATGGTCATTATGGCCGGATCAGGCATGTGCGAGGCGGGTCGCATACGCCATCATCTGCGCAATGGAATTGAAGATCCGAAAAATACGGTTCTTGCAGTCGGGTATATGGCAGAACAGACCTTGGGGCGCAAAATAATTGATCCGGAAATCTCCGAGGTAAGGATATTCGATGAAATGCACCAAAAGGAAGCTGAAATCGTGCACATAAACGCCTACTCCGGCCATGCAGACATGAATGACCTTGACGGGTTCGTTTCAAAGACGGGAGGACTTAAGAAAGTGATTCTAGTGCATGGAGAACATGATTCAATGGATGTTTTTGCAGGCAGGATAAGGAATTCAATGCCGAAAGCGGAAATTATTATTCCCAAAACGGGACAGGCAATAGTGATTTAATGTTTTTGTCTGATTATAATGAATTTATTATGAGGCCATATCAGTCTTTCCCGGGGGAGGAAAAAGGCATTACGGATTCATTGGACAGGCTTAATAAGCTGTGTCTGCCTGATTTAACCGGCAAACGGGTTTTGGATATCGGATGCAATGAAGGTTTTTTCTGCATTGAAGCAAAAAGACGAGGAGCCAAACAGGTTATCGGGATGGATAAAGACCCAATAGTAATAGAAAAAGCAAGAACCAGAGCGCCTGACATAGATTTCCGCTGCCAGTCATGGGATGCGGGACTGCCGGAAGGCAAATTTGATTTTGTATTACTTCTTTCATCATTGCATTATGCGTCAAATCCGCAAAAATTATTGGATTCAATCTGCGATTGCCTTTCTCCGGATGGAAAACTTATTTTAGAATGCGGAGCCAGGCAATTTAGCGGCAAACAATGGTTCAAACATTGCAGAGATGACGGAAAAGTATATTTCCCGACATTGTCTCTGCTGGAAGAGGATCTTCTTAGAAGATATGCGTTTCGCAGGATTTGTATGTACAGCATGAGTCAGTCGCACAATAATTTGTTTCGTTTTGTTTATCACTGCAGTCGCATGCGTCCGATTGTATTGATTATTACTGGAGGGATGGCGTCAGGGAAAACATATCTGTCAAGGAATTTAGGAAATAGAAATGTTCTTAGCATTGATCATTTTATGGGTAGTTATAATTATGAGGAGAATCCCGAATTGACTGAATATGTGCGTAAACATAAAGACGATCTAAGATCATTTTTTAAGACCATAAGTGATACTCGGTTCATTGATGATTTTATTATCAGCATTGTTGAATTGTTGCCCAGAGAGACGAACATCAATATTATTGAAGGCGGCGGCATGAATCATCCGGAATTTTTACATAAATTTGTTTCAATTTTGGAGAAGAAAGGGTTTTATGTTTGGGTGGCCAAAAAAATCAGTGCATTAGACAATTGTTTCGTTTGTCCACAAACATGATTTACATCACTTGATTAATTAACTGAAGATACTTGCTGAACATAATTTCATTGTTAAATCTGTTTCTCACCCGATCACATGCGTTACACCCGAGTTCTTCCGCAAGAACCGGATCGTCAATAAGCTTGTTTATGAGGTTAGACAGCATTGTCCTGTTCCCCGGCAGGAAAAGTAAACCGCTTTTTTTATCTTCAATTTGTTCTTTTATTCCGTAAACATCGCTTGCGATTATCGGAAGCCCGAATGCCATCGCTTCCAGAACAACAAGGGGGAAAGATTCTATGAATGAATCGCATACGAAAATATCTGTCATGAGGAAGAAATCGTATACGTCGCAGGTTTCGCCGAAAATATGAAAATTACTGCCAAAGCCGCCGGATTTTATTTCTGTTTTGATTTTATCTGCATATAAAACGTCACTTGCCGGTATCCTGCCGACCAGAACAAAATGAATGTTTTTTCCGGTGTTGTTGTTTCGAAGAATATTAATTCCGCTTTCAGCAAGCTCGAGCTGGCCTTTGCGCGGGATTATTGATCCTATTGATGTTATTACTTTTGCGTCAGCCGGTATGCCGTATTTGAGCCGCAGTTTCACTGAAGAATTACGTCGTCTAAAGCTGTCAATCTTGTCCAAATCCAATCCGTTATGAATAACAAAGAAATTGCCGTTATCCAGATCGTTATAAATCTTCCGTGTTTGCTCGGAAACAAAAACAACTGCATCGGACAATTTAAAACTTTTTTCTGAAAGATAATTATAGGCGTTTAGAATATGCGACCGTTCCGATTCGTGTATTATCCAGACAACAGGCAATTTCGCATCGTACTTTTTTATTTCCTGTATGATCGGGTCGCCGAGAATTGTATTGACGAAGACAATATCCGGCTTGAATTTTGTCAGTTCTGCGGCTATCGGATGGACATTGTAAACTGCCGGCAAATATAGGAATGGTTCGATTGCGAATGAAATCCCGTTTTTTTCCGCAAGATTGATAATTGGGCCGTTCTCGCCGGATATCAAATAACAGTTGTGTCCTTTACGTTTCAAAAAGATTCCCAGTTGCAGAATTTGCAAAGGGGCTCCCTCAAGCCTGCCGCTATGGGTGCAGATCAGGATTCGCATGTTGAGAATAAAAAGCGGCTATACGGTTTATGAAGTGTTTTTTGTAATCGGACACAATCGAATCAATCATGTATTTATTTTGCATATTGCTCTCGATGATTATTTCCCAATTCTTGAAAGGCAGCTCTGTGATGGTATTCAAAGTTCTTCTTAGCATCACTTCATCTAAAGTTTCAACGCGGATAATAACGCTCATCAATGGTTTTTCATTTGATATGTCGGCACGGCTTGTCTGGTGTTTATTAAAATATTTAAAGATCGTGCCTGGTTTGAATTTTGGAGCGGTTAATCGCACAAAAGCATGAAATTTTCTCAAAGGAGCCGTAATTTGCCAGCTTTTGGTGTGTAATATTTTGTCTATGTGTTTTTTCGCATTTTCAAGTTCCGATTTGGCGCGCAGATAATCGCTTGTTAATCGCCGGATATGTTCTGCTTGTTTTTCAGGATTCATTTCAGAGAACAGAGTAATAAATTTCCGGAAGGCGGGACAATGCTTGTTCCCACGTGCGTGTTGCGCGGATGTATTCTACATTCATCTGTCTTGTTTTTCGGACAAAATCAAGGTTGTCTTTGCACCATATAAAAGCGTTTTTGAGTCCTGCGGCACATTCGTCATCTACAAGGATCCCATTTACGCCGTGGTCTATCAGTTCCGGAGCTATGCCAACGTCAAAACTTACGGGGAACGCGCCGCATGCCATTCCTTCAAGCAGAGGACGCGGGGCGCCTTCGAATTTCGAACTACAGGCGATTACGTCAATGCTGTTATAAAAAGCAACCATTTCGTTTTGGGACAGGAAACCTTCGGCGAGTTTCAATTCGCATATTCCGTCACATGCTTCTTTAAGCCAAGACAGCCTTTTTAATTCACGGTTCGGAGTTCCTGCCCAGCCGACTGTTAGTTCTCCGCTTCTTTGACACAGAGGCCTGAAAATCTGCGTATCAACCCCTTCGGGAAAAAGGAAAACAGCGGGTGGAATATCGGACAAGGCCGAAAGAAGTTTTTTACTTGATACAGTAACGGCGTGCGATTCACGCAGGAATTCCTTGTAAAATTCCTGTACGGATATTTTTAATTCATGCCATGAATGCCCGTACACGCCTTTAATGACTTTTTCGTTCCCGCGTGGGAATTTTCTGTGATATGTATCGCATCCATATAAAACATGCAATATGTCGAAGTTGCTTCCTTTAATTTCCGGAGACTCATCACTGATGCGTATTTCGAATTCAAATTGATCTGACAAATATTTTTTTATTGCGCGCGCGATGGTATGCAGCGCCCAGTCGCGCGTATCAACAAGCAAGAGAATGCGCAGTTTGCGTTTGCGGAAAAGCATAGTCATCTGGTGAACGATAATGTCTGCAGAGGCAATCCCAGTCAATAAGCGCTTGGTATCTTTTGGCGGGATCAAGGGAATTGTAGAAGTTTTGGTCGAAATTCCTGAATGGCGGCCCGTCGTGAAATACGGCGTGTTTGATAAATGCTCCTCTTGCAGCGAGGCATCCGAATCCGTTCCCGCTTACAGGCGCTACTCCTTTGCCGATATTGATATCTTCGGGGAAGCCGCTTGGGCTTATTTTCCAAGCAACCGGCGAATTTCTATTGCGGTGCATATAAGTTCCGGAAACACTTATGACTTTGACGTCAAAATTCCGGATCAATCTTTCGTACGCGTCAAGAGGCGGCAAAACATCGTCTTCCAAAAACAGCGCCAAGGCAGTATCGCACATGTGCGCGAATCGGTTATAAATTAAAGAACACGCTCTGGCCGCATCATCTGAATGATCGCCGCGGAATTGGTCGGCAAGCCCCTTAACTCCCACGGTTTCCCGCAAGTATGTGATTTTAGGATAATCGCTGCCGCTTAGCCATTCTCTGACGATCTTACCGAATTCTGCGTCCTGTGAGGTATCCATTATCACAAGATGAATTCGTTCATGAGGCAGTGTCTGGTTTTCCAGGAATTTAGCAGTGAGCGGCCATGCCCATTTCCTTCCGGAAAGCGGTATAAAAAGAGTCGCTGGTAATTCAAGAAAACCGCTTCTTTGCGCATAAGATGCTTTTTCCTTAAGAGTGGGGAACATGTTGGAACCGTGTTTTCTGTAAAAAAATAATCCGTTGCTTTTTACAGCTTTCCATCCCAATCGGAGGATCCGCCTCCACGTTATCCAATCAATATGGTGCAGATTGCTCGTGCTCCATCCTTTTGCTTGCAACAGCGCTTCTCGGCGCACCATGTCGGAGGAATTGAAATGGTTTTCTGTATCAAATCTTTCCCAGTCGAAAGGATCGGGCGCGCGATAGCGAAAACTGTCTTTGCCGAAACATTGATGGTCGGTGTAAGCAATCGCCGCGGACGGATTATTTTTGAGCGCATTCAGCCCGCATCTTATGAATTCGGGATGCAGAACATCATCGGCGTCGAGAAATACGAGAAATTGAGCCGTTGAATTTTTAAGCCCGGCGTTGCGCGCTTCGCCCGCGTTATGCCATTCGCCGTATATGTATTTCACGCCTTTATCCGAATATTTCACCGCCTGCTCTTTTGTTTCGTCGGTTGAAAAATCGTCAACCACGATGATTTCTTTCGGGTTTACGGTTTGTGCAAGAACGCTTTCAATTGCGTCTGCCAAGTATCTTCCGTAATTGTGCGATGTTATTATTACCGCGGCTTCATTGATTTTATTATCAGCGGGCGGAGGTTCAGGCATTTTTGTCGGCCAAAATTGCCCAATGCATTTGTGGCGGATGAATCTTGCTGTTCGCGGGAACGGCTCGCCGAAGTCCTGCCAGATGTCGCGGAGGGATGAAATTATGCCATAAATAAAGCGATCGAGATGGTTTTTTGTTGGCATGGAGGAGGGGAAATGTATCACATGAACCTCTCCGTCTCCAAATGATTCACATGCACATCCCAGTTGCAAATCACATTTCCCTGCGTGCGCAAATAAGCAAAAGCTGTGTGGTCATACCATACTGCAGGGTCCTCGAAAACGCGTGTGTATATTGGCATGGATTTAAGCCAGTGCATCCTAAAAAGAGTGCATCCGAAACCGCCACCGTCAACTTTCTCGATTCCTTTTCCGCGCTTGCTGAAAAATTGAGGAGTTCCTAACTCATCATTTTTCCATACAAGCTGTATATTTTTAAGCTGGCAGTTATATGACGCAACGACGGCAACCGTATCCGGAAGTTTTATGCTTTGGATCATTTTCGTTAAAGCGTCCGGCGGGAGTTCAATATCGTCTTCTAAAGTCAAGGCGAGCTCTGTATCGCATGAAATCAAAAAATTATTGTAAGCGTAAACCAGAGCCAGATCATGGTAGTACCTATCTTGGTTCGTGCCGTTTATTCGGTTTCTAATGAGGCTTTTTGGGGTATGGTTCCAGAAATCCGGCAAAGGCGCGTTTGAGTATGTGGTTCTTCCGAATGGGAGTTTTGATATTTCTTTTCTAAGCATATCTCCGAATTTTTCATCTCCGCTTGTATCGAACCAGTGGAGCCTGATTAGTTTCTTAGAGAAATCTAGTTTTTTTATTCCTTCAAGATATCTTTCGAAAGTATCAAAGCGTCCCGCAAAAGGCGTGAATATTGTTATCGGGTTATGCATAAGGTTTACGATCTCCCAGTGTCCTAAGCTTAAGTCGCGTATTTTGTAGGATCTGTTGGATTTGTGGCTGCGATAGTTGACATAAGTATCAGCTTTTTCCGCTTTCCACGGGTACATCAGTATCATTCTGTAAATATCCCAGTCTTCAAGTGATTTAGCATGTTCTCTGTAGCCGCCGACCATGTCGAATGCCTGTCTTCTTATCATCGCGTGGGATGAAATATAGTTTTCTCTGTAGAGAACGGTTCTGTTAAATCCTGATTTCTTTTTTATGGTATTTTCTTCTCCGAAGAAACGCATGTCGCCGTAAGCGATTGCGACTGAAGGATCCTGCATCTTTAAAAGGCATTTTTTTACGTAATCCGGCTCAAGGGTATCGTCAGCGTCCAGAAATACTATGAAAGGAGCATTTGTATTTTTCGCGCCGTGATTGCGGGTGCTGGATGGATTATTGTATTTGCATTTGATGTATCTGACTCCGTCTTTTAAATATCTTCTTGCTACTTCCTCTGTGTTGTCATGTGAATCATCGTCTATGATGACAATTTCCTTCGGCTTGTGCGTTTGTTTTAGCGCGCTTTCTATGGCTTCCGCCAGATATTTGCCGTAATTATGGCATGTGATTATCACTGCCGCATCAGACAAATGAATCCTGGTTCCTGTTTCTTTATCGACATTTGAGCAAGTTTCTTGAGTAGCCTGATTTATTTGTTCTGTTTTTGTTTCGGAAGCACAGACTTTCTTTTTTGATTTCCTGAATAATGCGGAAAATTTCGCGTCAGTTTTCCTCAAAAAAGCTGTCCATCTCCAGCTTCGCGAGTTAGCCATTCTAGAAAGAAGAGTTTCTTTTTCAAACAAAACAGATTCCAGATATTGCCTTTTTCTGGTTTCAGCCTCCTTCATTCTGCGCTCCTCGTNNTTCCTCCTCCTTCATTCTGCGCTCATTTTCTTTGGAACGGATCTCTTCTTCTATTTTTTTATTTAACCTGATTCTCTCCGCGCAAATTGCCCTTTCTGATGCTGAAAGGGCGTTTTTAAGGATATCTTTGAAGTCAGGCCGTTTGCTGTACTTTGTGAGCATCGAAAGGCATAGTAACATGTGGAAGCCATACAATGAACAAACCAATCGCGCAACTTTCCGGCATGAAACAGGAAGATGGAACTGAAATGAAAAAACTAGGGTGTTTAAACTATGTAATATCAGGCGCCGGGCGCAGCGGCACGACGTTTCTGGCGCATTGTTTCTTGGAGGCCGGATTCGACCTTGGCGGAGTCACGCCGGCGAGCATTGGAGACAAGTATCGTCCCGCAGGAGGAGGTTTGGAACATTGCTTGTTTACAATGATCAATGATCAAGTGCATCACCTTATACAGGAGGGGAAAAGTTTCAAGAGCATTGCCGAAGAGCTGTCAGAAATGATGAACTTCAGCTGGCCGCAGGTTGTTAAAGACCCGAGGTTTACAGCGACGATAGAAGCATGGGGCGAAGCCGGATTTCTGCCAAAACACCTGTTTTTTTGCATAAGGGATCCGGAGCAGACAATCAAATCAATGGAAAACGCATTTACATGGTTCAAGGAAGGGCAGAGGTATGATTTTTTCTGGCAATATAATCTTCTTTCATATTGCTTAAAAAAAGACATTCCGATTACCTTTGTCTTGTTTCCGCGGATAGGAAGAGACAGAGAATACGCGAACAGGATTCTCGGCCAGTTTATCAAGAAAGAGGAACCGTGGAATGTTGTTCAGAGGGTTTGGGATGAAAAGATGGTTCATTACTAAACACGGCGTCATTTTATATTGAACATACCTTGGACTTCTGCAAGCCATTTGTTAAGAAATAATGTTCACAGATATACGACGCCGTGTTTAAATGTATAAAATTAGTGAATTGTTGTAATTTGATTAGTCTGTGTTTTTAAAGTGGCACAGCTCTATCTGCTGTGATTGTAAAGAAATTTACAGCAATTGATTTGGAATTATTGATCGAGTATTCTTTGACTGAAGTTATTTTAAAACCCGCCATTCCCAGAAACGTTTGCAGTATGTCCGGCGTAAAGCGCCACCAAACATCTTGATGCTGGTTCTTTTTCAATGATGGTGCAAATGACAGAATAGGGCCCATATCATTCAGATTATTGTAATTTATCTCTGTTATAACTGCCGTTTCTTTTGTAAATGAAAGTATATTTGTGAGAGCCCGGAAGGGATCTCTGGTGTGCAGTAATATTGAGCAGATGATGGAAACATCAACGGGCCCAATTTTATGTAAGAAATCTTCATATATTGTTCCGTGTATTAATTTTGCTTTTGAATTGTTCAAGCGGTGTGCAAGCCAGAAGGCGTTGTTGAGTCCCGTTGTCCTTTTATTTCTGTTTTGTTTTTCAATCTGAATATTCTTATCCGGATAGGGGATTATGTCCCAGTCTTGTTTTGGAGAAAGGTCCAAGGCAATGACTTCTGCGCCTTTTTTTTCCAGATAAAAACAATTAAATCCGCTTGCTGTACCCACGTCAAGAACGCGTTTCCCGTCAACGCTGATATTTCCTAGATAGTCCTCTTCTCTTCCGCGCAAATCGAAACATGTTCCATCTATAACTCCATATCCGGGCAGTTCCATTGTATGGTAAAAAATACAGTTGTTGATGTCTGAAATAAATTTCGGTGTTTCAAACACAACATCACTTTTGGCAATTTTGACATTGCCAATGCCTTTGACTGAAGTATTTTCATCCATCAATCTACAATCCGATTGTATTAGCCACTTCTTTCATCGCGTCAAGCGTAATCCCGATAAATTCATCAAGAGGGATGCCAAGCAATTCCTCGCACTTCATAATCTGTTCGCGGTTTACCTGCGCCGCGAAGCTTTTTTCTTTGAATTTTTTCTTAATACTTTTCACTTCCACGTCGGCAAGTTTCCTGCTTGGGCGCACCAGTGCGACTGCGATAACAAGGCCGGTAAGCTCATCAACGCAATAAAGGCATTTTCTTAACATTGAATCAAGAGGATGCGCGGCTCCGTATTTTTCGGCGTAATGCGAGCGGATATCTGCGAGGAGCTCTTCCTTTTTCTCTATTCCGGAAAGCAATTCGTCGAGGGTTTTTCCGCAATGCTCCTCGGCGTCCTTTTCAAGTTTGTCCCAGTCCAAGTCATGAAGCATTCCTGCGATTTTCCAGGTTTCGCCGTCCCCTCCAAATTTTTTTGCGAATGCTTCCATCGCGGCGCCGGTCGCGATCAAATGCTCGCGGGTTTTGTCAGCATGTTGGGCCAATAGCGAATGTGCGGCGGGTAATAAATGGCCATATTCCGCGTGTTGAATGAGTAAAGTAGGCATAATGGAAAATGGAAAATGGAAAGTGGAAAATTCTTAAATGTCAATAATTCTTGTGCTTTGCAAATAATATACCAATTTTTCACTTTCCACTTTTCACTTTCCACTTTTTTCCAAGCGATCAATAACAGTCTTACGATCAAAAGTGGAAAGAAACCACCCTATCTGCGGCCCGTTTTTTCTTCCGAGAAATATCTGGTAAAGAGGCTCGAAAATCTTTTTCGGCTCAATTCCTGTTTCCTCTTTGACCCTGTGAATGCGCTCATGGATGGGTGCGCCTTCCCATTTAAGCTTGTTATCGGATATCGCTTCTTTTAATTTGTTTAGCGCCTCTTTCTGCTCCTCGT
Organism: Microcaldota archaeon; assembly: GCA_013331535.1. Lineage (GTDB taxonomy): Archaea > Micrarchaeota > Micrarchaeia > Anstonellales > Bilamarchaeaceae > UBA10214 > UBA10214 sp10214u. The sequence goes on from DUGF01000091.1 coordinate 17,012, forward strand.
CAAGTTCCAAATCCGCCAGAGGCTCATCGATAATCTTATATTTGTATTCATCTGTAGCATAAGACTCAAGCCATTGTTTAACATAGTGCGCGCGCTCAGCGAGATCGAGTTTTTCGGCTTTGGTAAGGGCTGAACCTTTAAGTTTGGCGGCTTCATTTTCAAGTTTTAAGTGAGGCATTTGTATGATGAAGATCATTGTTGAAAACCGCATTTGCCAGATATCGGGAATCTCTGATTGCAGTGAAATTTGCGAGAGCTTAAATGCTCTGGCGAAATCCGCGAAAGGTTCTTTGTGTCTTTTAAAGTAATGGTCGGACAGCCGATCGTATTCGTCAAAGAGATTGGGGATCGTGTTTCCTTCCGGATCGAAATCAATCGGCGCGTTCGGTTTTTTTCTGATCATAAGAAGCTTAAGAAGCTTTGGAGGAAGCATGTCGGCGACTTCTTTCGCGCTTGCCCCCAGCCCCTTGCTCGCGCTCATTTTCTTCCCCTTAAAATTAAAGAATTCGTAAGGAATATTAAAAGGCTCCGGATATTTGAAGACTTCTTCCGAAATCCGTGCCGCTATCTCGCGCGAGCCTCCTGAAGCGGAATGGTCTTTTCCACAGCCTTCTACGTCCACTCCGAACACTTTCCATTTCGCCGCCCACTCCGCTTTCCAAGGCAGTTTAGCTTTGCCGGAGAATGGGCTCACTTTGCCTTCGTATCCGCAGCCCTCTGCCCATTCAACTAGATGCAATTTGCATGAGTAAGTTACGTGCGTTCCGTCCCAGCCCGTGGTTTGCGTGGTGCCGACTTTTCCGCATTTTTCGCAAATTACATTTAAGGGATACCAATCAGACGGCTTGGCTCCGCCGCTCACTTCAAGGTAAATTTTGCGTATTTTTTCCGCGTTATTCAGCGCTTCTGTTATCACACCGTTGAATTTTCCGGATAGGTATTCGGGCCTTAGAAAATAATAATTTATCGGCAGTCCAAGCGGCTTAACAGTTTCTTTGAGCTCATTGCCGAAAACCATCGGAAAATTCTCCGCTCCTTTTTCATGCGGTGGAACAGTGAAAAGCGGCTTCCCCATATGCTTTTTGTATTCTGATTGGTCAACATAAACAGGAAGCCCGTCCATCGGATCGAAATCATTGAGTTCGAATAAAAATTTATTTGCGATCCCTTTTTCATCCAGTATTTGCGAGATAAGCCCGTGTATCACGATCCCGCGAAGAGAACCAACGTGTACTCTTCCAGAAAGCGTCTTTTCATCACGGATTATCAAAGGATCCTTCTTTGCGATTTTATCCGCGAAGCGTTTAGAGATTTCTTCGGCGATTTCGTCTGCCCAGAACACAATCGTCAGTTTACTGTCCGTTCGAAGAAAATGCTACATTATTCTCGTTTCCACTTAATTTGCCTTACCCAAATTTTCTGATAATTGGCGCGCAGAAAGCCGGAACAACGTGGCTTTGGGCGAATCTTAGGAGACATCCGCAAATATGGATGCCTTTTTCAAAGGAGCTCCATTACTTCGATGAGATGATGCACGGTATTCCTGTTGATATTTATTCAAGATTGTTTGACAAAAGAAATAATCGGTGGAGAATTTTCGCCAAGCTGGCGCTCAAGCGTTCGATCCGGCGGCGGAAGGAGGTTTTTGGAAAATTGAGACAGGAGTTAAAATTTCTTTTCGGGCGTCCATGCGATGCGTGGTACGAGTCTTGTTTCAGTCCTAGAGCGGGGCAGATTGCCGGAGAGTGTACGCCGGATTATGCCTATTTGGACGAGCAGTCGTTAATTCACATCAAGGAGTTGGTGCCTTCAGCGAAAGTAATTTACGTGCTACGCAACCCGATTGTAAGGTCTTGGTCATCTGCGATGATGTGGTTTAGGAATAATGGAAAATTGCCAGAAGTGCTTGATAAAGCAGATTTCATCAATTTTTTTAAAAGTGACATGCATTTGCTGCATGGAGATTATATGGCTAACATTGAACGCTGGCGTAAATTTTATCCATGGCTAAATATTTGTTTTTTTGACGATATCAAATTAAATCATGAATTGTTTCTCGTGCGTGTTTTTAAGTTCCTTGGTGTTGATGATTCGACAAAGCACATAACACCTCTAGCCGGTAAAGTCATTCATGCAGGACGGACTTCGGTAATCCCTACTTTTTTTAGGAGGTATCTTGCAGAAATGCACATGGAACAACTCATATCTCTTAATAAAATATTTGGAGGGCATGTGTTAGAATGGTTAAGTGAGACGCAAGAAATACTGCGTCAGCCATCGTCTTTGCGTCTTGAGAAGTAATCTTTTGCGGCAGAGATCAGCTGAATATTATTGCCAGTCCAGTGCAAAAGGCCGTTATCTCCGAGATATACGTCCTTATTTGGGTTAAAATTGTTGTCAATAAGATACCCATAACGTTCTATGTATTGCCTATCTTTTATGTTGCCATGCCAGAGGTGTCTGATATTGCCTTCTATCAATCCAACTTTTCCATTAACTGACCTAAACAACCCATCAGCCCACTTTAGATAGTGCTCAAGAGTTGTTTTGTTGAAAAGCCTCAAATGATACCAGATTTTCCATCCAAAACAGGCGATAGTCCAGAGTGCATCATTGCCGCCAAGAATGTGGCCACAATACAGGTTATGTGCTTTCAGCAGTGTCCTGCGCGCAGCCCAAGCGCAGCCCGCGTGCGAGAACCGGAAATCCTGTGCCGTCGGACTATTGTTTTTTATGGCTTTTGCGACGGATATTTTCTTGTTTTCAATTGACTCGTCAATTCTGCATCTTTCAACGAACTCAAAACACTGTACTACTGGCAACTCTTCCAAAATTTGCGAGGTTTCCACCTGCCATTTATAGTTTTCAAAAATCAAATCTGCATCCGCCCACGCAATTTTGTCATAATGGCTTGGAAGAGAGTTTATCAAGATATTTAGAGCAGGCTCTTTTTGCCAGATAATGTCATGTGTGCGTATACGGAGTGTCTTTGGATTTTCAGGGAGCGCAAACGGCTCTTTTCCGAAAGCGAGTTCTATCGTCCAGAGATCAGCGTTATGTTTCAATAATTCTTCTTTGAAACGCATGTAATTATCATGTAGCCTGCGGTACCTCATCGGGTTGAAAAATGAAGTTATAACTGCGAGTCTGCCCGGAAGGTTCTCTTTGAAGTTAACATGTTCCGAGTGTGATTGCGGAAAATGGCAGTTGAGAATCGCCACATCCTCTTCACTTAGAGCTTTGAAAGTTTTTGGAGGCTTGTATCCTATTTGCATAAATGTGAGGGCGAATAATCAATCTTTTTTAAACAATGGAGGTTTCGCGGTATGTCGCATATACTTATTATATGCGCAATGTATTGAATATCCTTTATCAAACTGCCAAGTCCAGCTTCAAACTGCGCAACGAAAGCAGTTACCTCGGGATATTCTGGTATTTGCTCGGGCCTCTTCTTACATTCGGCATTCTTTATTATGTTTTCTCCGGCAGATTGGGTTCCGGAGTCGGGGATTATCCGCTTTATCTTCTTTCCGGGATAGTAGTTTGGAACTTTTACAGCGCCGGAAGTTCCAGGTCGTTGACTGCAATAATGGGCAATGCAGGAATTATCAAAGCCCTCCCCGTGCGCAGGGATGCAATAGTAATATCCGGCATGATCGACGCCTTCGTTTCGCATCTTTTTGAAATCGCGATACTTTTAGCATTCTGCGCGATACTCGGAACGCTTACTCCGATTGCACTGCTGTTTTCAGCGGTATTGTTATTGCAATTTTTGTTCGCGCTTGGGACGGGATTTTTGCTTTCCGCGCTTTATGTTTTCTTCGGCGATTTGGGACAAATATGGTCAGTGCTCACGAAAGCGTGGTGGTTTGCGACACCTATTTTTTACACTCTTAGCGAAGGCGGTCCCGGGAAAACTCTAAGCATGTTCAATCCCATGTACCATTCGATAGAATTGTCGCGAAACCTGCTTGTATACGGTATATTGCCGCCATTGTCTTCCTG
>DUGF01000084.1 GCA_013331535.1 Microcaldota archaeon
GGCGCGGAAATCGCAATAAGCGATAAATATTCCGATGGCTCGAAGTTCATGGCAGGGGACGAGCTCAGTGATTATGAGAAAGCTTTTTCAAACGAAAAGCTGGATATAAACCAGATTAAGGATATTGATTCTATCATCTCGGCAATAAAAGAAAGAGTTTATTACGCGGGAAGTGTGGCTTTGGGAAATTCATCCAATGTAACGCTCTCAAACAGGCTGATAGATTCGTCATTTATTTACAAATCCCATGAAGTGTGCTACAGCAAATATGTTGCCTATGCCCATTTCACAAGATTCAGTGAGCGCGTTTTCGGCTCAACATTTGTCAGCAAAACAAAATTCTGCATAAAGAATTACGAGACCTTCGAGGACACGCGCATTATGGAAACCGTGAGGACTTACCACTCGTCTGATTGCTATTACACGTCAAACTGCGAAAACTGCCAGAACTGTTTGTTCAGTTTTAATCTAAGGAACCAAAATAATTGCATTGGAAACCTGGAATTAGCGCCTGATAAATTCAAGGCGTTGAAGGAAAAACTGGTTGGGGACATAAGGCAGACTCTGGAATCCAGGAAGGATCTGAAATCCATAGTAGAAATAATCGGAGAGGTGAGCTAAATGCGGGAGATTGAAAAGCTGTTTCAAACCACTGCGTTGCTGTTGTTTGGCAAAAAGCTTGATGGTCTTGATTCTTATGGGGATTGGCTGAGAAGCGGTTTTCCTTCAGGTATTCGGCTCATAAAATCCGTAAAAAGCAATAAACTGGTTTGTGTCCCCCCGGTTTATTTCTTTAAGCTCATGGAAAACAATATGGTTACCCTTGACGAGTCGCTTGAGCTTGGGCGCTTAAAGTTGACAGAGGAGCAGGTTTGCAACCTGACCCTGGAAAATGCATCCCAGCTGCTCTCAGATATAAAAACAACCACATGCGAAATCATTTACGGTCAGAATCTTGGCACAGAAGAATGCGCAGGCTATGGCCCGACCCAGCACTGCTATAGGAGCGTGTTCAACTGGTTTGCAAAACACAATGGGTATGCCTTCATGGCAAGAACCTGTGAAAGCATATTCGGATGTTCCAATGTTCTGGACTGCCAGTTCAGCATGCGTTGCTTCAACTCAGCGAAGCTTGTCAGGTGCTTTGAGGTTGCGGATTCCAACAACTGCAAGGATTCATATTTCTGCTACAACTCCGAGAACCTGGACAACTGTATGTTCTGCTTTAACACAAAATCAAAAAGATACGCGATTGCAAACGTGGAAGTAGGCAAGGAGAAATACCTGGAAATAAAGGCAAAGGTCATAGCGCAGCTCTTTTCAGAGCTGGAAAAAACAAAGAAGCTGAAGTACGGGATATTCAATTTGGCTTCGTTCTGAGCCTGTTGCGAATAATTTCGATTGCCATGATCTATTTTTCCTTCTTCCTTATCTCTATCTTCACCCTTCTTCCGTCAATCTCAAATTCCTTTACTTTTTTGTCTTTTTCTTCTTCCTTTCCGCATTTGGTTTCCTTTCCTGCTTCAAGTTCTATGCTCGCTGCATTTACTTCCTTTGCAAGTCCATCCTTCAGCTTTTCAAGTATTCCTTCCAGTTCTTTCTCTGCGGAAATATTGACCTCTATTTTATCTTTTTCAACAAGCACAAGATCTTTTCTCAGGCTCTGAATGCGCCGTTTTATTTCATTACCCATTGCCTCTTCGTAAAGTTCTTCGTCTATTTCAGTTGTTATATGAATATTTCCGAATGAAAATGGAGCAGAGGCAACCTTTTTATCTCCCGGAGCGGCTTCCACTACCTTGACCTCTTTTACATTTGCCACCCTTGCGATAACGCCTTCCATCGCTTTCACTGCATCCGTGCATTCATGGGATTTTGTTTCAATATAAACAGTTCGCACAGGCCAGCGCACCTTTATGTTCGCGGTTTGTCTTATTGTAAGTGCAATAGAGCATATTTCCTTTGCAGTTTCCATCTGTTTTTCAAGCATTACGTTTATTCCACCATCGCTTTCTTTTGGCATTCCGGAAAGGGAAATCGAATCCTCATCTTCATATTTCGTAAAAAAGTTCTGATAGAAATATTCACTTACAAACGGGGCGAATGGCGCAAGCATTCTAACTGCAGCGTAAGTTGCATTGTAAAGTGCGTCAAGAGCGCCTTCGGCATTTTCACCACCCGCGATTCTTTCCTTTGCAACTTTCATGTACCATCTGCTGATATCCTCGACTATGAATGCGCGCACTGCTTTTATCGCTTTATTCAATTCATAATCTTGCATGTGTTCATGATATTCCTTAAGCACGGAGTTGGTGCGAGAAATCAGCCATGCATCATCTGGTGAAAGTTTTCCATTTCCATCTTTTATTTTCTTTTTCGGATAAAATCTGCCAAGGAAAACGTAAAGATTAAAGAGAATGTTCAAATCCGCGCTTGCCTCTTTCATTTCTGTCCAGTTGAATCGTAGTTCCTCCCAGATTGTGCTGCTTAAACCCCATATTCTGAAGCTGTCTGCGCCATATTTTTCAAGTATTTCTTCGAGCGGAACAAAATTTCCGAGAGATTTGCTCATCTTCTCGCCCTTTTCGTCCACAAAAAAGCCATGCATGAGCAATCGTTTATACGGGCAGGCGTTATATCGCACAATTCCCGAACCAAGAAGGGAATAAAACCATCCGCGTATCTGGTCCTGGCCCTCTATAATAATATCTGTTCTTTCGCTATACCTTTCAACATCCTCTTCGGAAAGCGTTGCCCATACTGCGTTGCCGGAATCAAACCAGACATCCAGTACATCTGGCACGCGTTTCATTTCCGAGCTGCATTCGCACTTAAGCACTACCTCGTCTATGTGCGGCCTGTGAAGATCCTTTAATTTCTTTGGGAGTTCATTACGGGATCCGATTACTTTTATTTTTCCGCATTTCTCGCTTTCGCATCTCCATATCGGAAGTGGAATTCCCCAGTATCTTTGCCTCGAAATGCACCAGTCCGGAGCACCAGAAACGAATTCACTGAATCTTTCCTTTACAAAAGCAGGGTGCCATTCAACATTGTTTATTTCTTCCATCATCCGGTCTTTTACCTTTGAAATAGTAATAAACCATTGCTTGGTTGTACGGAATATAAGAGGTGTTTTACATCTCCAGCAGTGCGGATATCTGTGTTTTATGCGGGATTCTTTTATGAGTGCGCCATGTTCCTTCAATTCTTTTATTACTGCAGGATTTGATTCGCGCACGTTTTTTCCAGAATATTTTCCTGCCTCCTGCGTATAACAGCCATGTTCATCAACAGGGGAAAATGCTTCTATGTCATAGCGTTTTCCTATTATGAAATCTTCAGGTCCGTGCCCAGGTGCACAGTGCACAAGCCCGGTTCCTTCTTCAAGTGTAATATATTCGTCACTTAGCACAACCCTGCGCTCACATTTTTTTTCTATCGCATCCTGAAACGGGTGTTCATATTTTTTTCCTTCGAGTTTTTTCCCACTCGTTTCCTCAAGTACAGTGCCGCTTTTATCTGCAACTTCCAAAACATGTTCAAGCCTGTCTTTTGCAACATACCATATTTCATCATCAACTTTTGCCTTGACATATGGAAGCGTTGGATGAACCATCACAGCCATGTTTCCTACAAGCGTCCATGGCGTGGTTGTCCAGATGATAAGGTATTCGTTGGCATTACCAGCCAATTTAAACTTCACGTAGATGCTTGGATCTGTTTCTTCTCCATATTCCAATTCATAATTTGCCATTGTTGTTTCGCATCTGTAACAATATGGAAGAACGTAAATCCCTTCGTGCATGAGTCCCTTCTCCCAGGCAATTCTCAGGGTTTTCCAGCTTGAATTGATATAATCATCTTTATATGTTATGTATGGGTTTTCAAAATCCAGCCACACGCCCAGGCTTCTGAACTGTCCGCTCATAACTCCTATATATTTTGTGGCAAATCCCTTGCATTTCTCTATGAATTTATCTATTCCGTATTTTTCAATATCCTGTTTGTTCTTTATACCGAGTTCCTGCTCTACTTTTACTTCTATAGGCAGTCCATGGGTATCAAATCCAGCCTGTGCGCGAACGTCTCTTCCCATCGTGCGCCAATAACGGCAAACTGCGTCTTTTATTGTCTTATTCCAGCCAGTACCTGGGTGTATCTGCCCAGTGGCATATGGAGGTCCATCGCAAAAATAAAACGGTTCCCCCCCCGTGTGCTCCTTGGTTCCGCGGTTTTTTGCAGACACCTTTTCCTGAATTTTTTTCTTTTCCCAAAATTCAGAGATTTCCTTTTCTATGTTTTTGTGATCATACATATGTTCACCTTTCTGCTACTAGCTGTTAGCTACTAGCTCCTAGTCCGGTTGTTAGTTTCGCGTTTTGTGTCTAGAGTTTCGAATCCCGCACCGTTACGCAAGACTCGGAACCGGAAACCCGATGCGGGATGCCGGCTGCCGATTTCCGGAAACAATCCCGGTCAGTACCCAGAAGCTAATCGCTAATACCAATCTCTACTTTACAAATATCTTTTCCCTTATGAATGAAAGAAGAGGAGAAACCCCAATCATTATTGCAAATAAAGATACTGGGGTTTGGGCAACACCCAATTCGGCTCCCTGTTGAAGTGTAACTGCAATTATGAATCCCGCAATCGCACCAACTAATGCATGGAATGGCTTCACATTAGTATAGCTGACTATTGCAAAACCAATCATTGCTCCTGCGAACAGGAATGGCGCATGTTTGATTGTTGTTCCAAACACTCCTAAAAAGCTAAGTCCCAGAATTATGAGTGCCGAAAGGAGTGTTGTGAACATAATTGTCTTGAATTTATCGTCAGCCATAAATATCACGAATGTCATGAGCCTTGGGCAATGAGCCCATAGTTTCTAGCCAGTAGCTTTTAGCAATTAGTTATTAGTATGTAGTTATTAGATCGTAGTATCCCGATCCAACTTTGTTTGTTGGATCGACCTATTCAGAACCAACGGAATAAAACCGAGAATTTCAAATCGGTATTACTTAGTTGGTTCTGAATACTACGTGCTAACCCCCAACAGCTAATCGCTACTACCCAACTGCCCATTGCTCACTGCTTAACTAGAATACCTTTTCTCCTACATCAACCTTTATTCCGTTCGGAAGAACCCTGAACGGCACAAGCTCACGGGAATGGTCTGTTCCTCTCATCTTGAATATTTCAAGCGCCCGGATTCTTTTGTCTCCTTTATCCAGATTATAAAGGTTAATTATTCCGTCCATAACGAAATGTTCTATGTCAAATGTAACTGATTCCCGTTGTGGGCTTGTAGCTTCCAAAGTCGTTATCGTAGTGCAGTCTAAATTGCGGAGCAGGGAAAGAAATTCAAAAAGCGTCTGACGATATTCAATTTCCTTTGCCATTGAAAGGCGAATCATCGTAGCAGAATCAATTACTGCTCTTCTGACCTCGTGCTTTGTAATTTCATCTTCAATCGTTTCTGCAATGCCTTCCATATCCAGCTTATCCGGTTTTATGATCTTGATGCTCTTTGCTTTTATCAATGCATCAACATCTGCAAACATCGGAAACGTGCTTTTCATGTTTGAGAGTATATCATCTTCGGTTTCTTCAAGTGAGATATAAACTCCATTCTCTCCTGCCTGCGCTCCCCGGTAGATAAATTCAAATCCAAAAGAAGTTTTACCACATCCAGGTCCTCCTGAAAGTGCAACGTGTCTTCTTGCAGGAATTCCTCCACCTAACATTTCGTCTAATCCAGAAATACCAGTTTTTACGCGGTCCATATTTTGATATTTCATGATAAAGCTTATTAATATAGCCGCCGAATTGTTGCTAGCAATTGTTTTTGAATTTCGTTTGCATTAATGTTTGCAATATCACATCTGGTGCCTCTTATGACCGTCAGCAAATCCGATGATTTACTTCCCTGGACCGAGAAATATCGTCCGCGCACTCTTTCAGAAGTCGCTGGTCAGGTAGAAATCGTCAAAAGCCTTTCCGCGTTTGTTTCAGAGTGCAACATGCCCAATCTTCTTTTTTCCGGTCCGCCGGGAGTTGGAAAAACAACCTCTTCACTTGCACTTGCAAAGGATCTTTTTGGAAAGGAATATCTAAGTAATTTTCTTGAGTTGAATGCATCTGATGATCGGGGAATTGACGTTGTCCGTGGAAGAATAAAGGATTTCGCAAGAAGCGTTTCTATCGGAGAAGTTCCATTCAAACTAATCTTTTTAGACGAGGCTGATGCACTCACTTCAGATGCGCAACACGCGTTAAGGCGAACAATGGAATCAAATTCCCGCGTTACGCGTTTCATTCTCAGTTGCAACTACTCCTCAAAAATAATCGAGCCACTCCAGAGCAGATGTGCTGTATTCCGTTTCGTCCAGCTTAACCAGGACGAAGTCTCGAAAATGCTTGATAAAGTTGCAAAAGCCGAGAGTTTATCTCTTGAAAAAGGATCTACGGAAGCAATTTTCTATGTTTCAGAAGGAGATCTGCGCAGGGCAATAAACTGTTTGCAAGGTTGTGCGCTCCATTCAAAAAAGATAACTGCTGATCTTGTCCATAAAACAAGCAGCCGGGCAAAACCCAAGGAAGTCGTGGAAATGATGGAGCTTGCGCTGAAGGGAGATTTCCAAAAATCACGTGAATCTCTGAACAAGCTTATGATAAGTTATGGGCTTGGCGGCGAAGACATTCTGATGCAAATGTACCGAGAGGTTTCCGGTTTGTCTATTCCCGAAGATAAAAAGATGGTACTCATCGGCCATATCGGTGAATTCAATTTCCGAATGGTTGAAGGTGCGAATGAGCGCATACAGCTTGAGGCGCTTCTTGCGCAGATGGTTCTTTTGGTAAAATGATATATGAAGAACTAAGAAATAAATCATTAACGATGTTTTAATCCATTGAAGAGGTTTGTGTTATGTGTGGCATGAGTTTTAAACTTCAGGAAGCTCCGAAGGTTCATGAGCCTGTTAAGGCAAAGTTCCCGGTTGATGTGAAAATCCTGACTCAAAACGCGAAACGCGAAACAGTCTATGATATAATAGTGCTCGGTGGTGGTCCAGCGGCACTTAACGCTGCGATTTACGGAAGTCGCGCTGGTCTGAGTGTTCTTGTGCTGGAGAAACTGCCCGCAACAGGAGGTTTTGTGGTGAATACCGCGCTTGTTGAAAACTGGCTTGGTGTTGAATCAATGTCTGGTTTTGATCTTGCTGCAAAAATGGCATCGCATGCCGCGAAATTCGGTGCAGAAATAAAAACAATGACCGAAGTTGTAGGCGCGGATCTTACCGGGAAAGTAAAAAAAGTAAAAACCGCGGACGGTTCGGAATATTTTGGCCTTACTATTATAATAGCAACTGGCACAGGGCATGCAAAACTCGGAGTTCCGGGTGAAAAGGAATTTTTCAGTAAGGGAATAAGCTACTGCGCACCATGTGACGGAATGTTTTTCAAAGGAAAAAAAATTGCCGTAGTTGGCGGGGGAAATTCCGCATTCAGCGAGGCGATTTTCCTTTCAAGAATCGCAAAAGAGGTAGTAATTATTCACAGGCGCGATGCATTCCGGGCAGAGCAGGCACTTGTTAATGCCGCAAAGAAAATCCAAAATATTTCGTATCTTCTCAATTCAACAGTTTCCGCGTTTCGCGGGGATAAAAAATTAACTTCTCTAGTAATCAAGAATGCGAAGAGCGGAAAACTCGAAACCATTCAGTTCGAAGGCGCGTTCATTTACGTCGGCCTTGTTCCGAACACAAAGCTTCTAGGAAGCGGAACAAGTGAAACAAGTGTTGGTCTGGCCGGAGTAAATGTTGATGAAAAAGGCTTTATTGTCACTGATGAAAAGATGCGGACAAATATTCGCGGGGTGTTTGCCGCAGGGGATGTCCGTGCAACTCCTCTACGTCAGATTGTAACTGCGGCTTCAGATGGTGCGATTGCTGCGATTTCAGCGCAGGAGTATATTGGCGAATCGGGCATAAAAGAACATCTTTCGGAAATAAAGTTAATAAAACCGAATTAATGAAACTGGATCAATGAAACAAATTTGAGAAAATAAAGTTAATGAAACAAAATTAATTGAGCAATGTTGGTGAAACTTATGTCTTCAATAAAATCGTCCCAGGTCTCGCGTTGCATGAGTACCCAGCATCCTGATAATATTTCCTCCCCATTTTTCGCGGATGGGGAAGTAATCCAATCCGATGCAGAAGTAAAAGAGGCATTCTACGTTTTCTCGCAGCTTGGCTGCAAAGAGCAGATGTGGGACAGCGAAGGAAAGGAAGCAGACAATCAGGTCGTTGAAAAACTGCTTTCACGCTATACGGAATTTTTCAGCAAAAATCTTATCGGCAGGGATCTTTTCCTCACATACAGGGTTCCAAATCCCGCAATTCAGAAAGAACAGGGAAAAATTCTCCTGGAAACATTGCATAGTATTCCGCGTGCATTTGATGTTGCGCAATCAGTGAACAATGGTATTGCTCCGATTTTTGAAATAATCCTTCCGATGACTACTTCTGCGGAAGAACTTGAACGGATACGAGATTATTATTCAAGGGTTATGGTCGGGCAACGGGATACCCTGATTGGAAAAATGAATAAACAGGGTCATGGTGGAGTTGCGGTAAAAGACTGGATAGGGGATTTCAAGCCTGACGAAATAAATGTTATACCTCTTTTTGAAACGAGCGAGGCTTTGATGGGTTGTGCGGATATTGTTGAAGAATATCTGCATGGTAAGGAAAAGAAATTAGAATATCAGCGCGTGTTTTTGGCAAGAAGTGATCCTGCGCTCAATTACGGCGCGGCATCTGCGGTTCTCATGGCAAAATGCGCCTTATTCGATCTTCAGGAATTGGAGGAGCGTATTAATGTTGAACTTCTTCCGATTCTTGGTGTTGGCGGAGCTCCGTTCAGAGGAAATTTCAGACCTGACAACGTAAGCAATTGCGGGGATGAATATCCAAGCGTGCAGACATTCACCGCACAGTCTTCATTCAAATATGATCATCATCCAAGGGATGTTATAAATGCAGTCGATATCCTCAATCATTCAAAGCGGTCAGAAGCGCTTTCTATTGATCGCGGTACCTCGCTGAACTATATTGAAAAGATGAAAACACACTACCAAAAGGAAATATCTCATCTCGCGGACATAATCAATGCACTTGCAAGCCATATTCCCGCAAGAAGAAGCCGCAAACTTCACATTGGTTTGTTTGGATACTCACGTTCGCTGAAGGGAATGCGCCTTCCGCGTGCAATCAATTTCTGTGCTGCACTTTACTCTATTGGCCTTCCACCGGAATTTCTCGGGCTTGGCGGGTTAACAGAAAAGGAATTAGATGGTCTTCGCGAAATTTATGTGAAATTAGACGAGGATTTGCGTGATGCAGGAAAATTCTTCAGTAGAAAGGCGTTTAATGAGTTGCCGCACGAAATCCAAAAATCTGTTGCTCCAGTGATTGATCGTATAATTGAGGATTGTGAAACCGATCCGGATTATGAATCTCTTGCCTATCGCACTATTATTAATATTAAAGGAGGGCACACAGTCACGCTCACAGAAGATGTCAAGAGAATGGCATGGATGAGGAAATTTTTGGGGTAAGTAAGCGACGTTATGGCAAGCGACCATTATACAGTGATTCTTATGGCTGACACAAAATGGACTAAAGAAGAAGTGCTAGAGCTGCATCGCAAACTTCGAGGAAAAGTTGGTATAGAAGGAAAATCCCCTATTAATACTATGAAGGACCTAAGTCTTTTGTACACGCCTGGTGTTGCTGATGCATGCAGGGAAATTGCGGCTAACAAAGAACTTGCATACGAATACACGATGAAATCCAATTCTGTTGCAATTGTAACTGATGGAACTCGGGTGCTTGGGCTTGGAAACATCGGTCCAGAAGCCGCGCTTCCGGTCATGGAAGGAAAGGCACTGATTATGAAACAGTTCGGAAATATTAATGCGTTTCCGATTTGTCTGCGGACAACCGATCCAGATAAGATAGTTGAGGCTGTTCGGCACATTGAACCTGTTTTCGGTGCTATAAATCTGGAGGATATAGAAACACCCAAAGTTTTTGATATTGAGGAACGGCTGACCGAAGGACCTGATGCGCTTGGCATTCCGGTCTTCCATGATGACCAGCACGGAACAGCAATCGTTGTTCTTGCCGCACTCATAAATGCGTTGAAGGTTGTTGGAAAAAACAAGGAAACTATCCGGGTTGGGGTGGTTGGTGCGGGTTCGGCTGGCCATGGAATCGCGAAACTTCTTACAGCATACGGGGTGAAAGATCTTGTTGTTTTTGATAGCAAAGGCGCAATCACAAATCTAAGAACAGACCTTGACCTTCACAAAATGGAGCTTGCCAATATAACTAATGAAGGCGGGTTCAATGGAACTATTAAGGAATTCCAAGGAGCCGACGTATTAATCGCTGCATCAAAAAATGGCGCAGTTCCGCACGAGACGTTGCAAAACATGAAAAATGATAAAATTGTTTTTTCATTGTCAAATCCAAATCCAGAAATCTCTCCTGAAGATGCACAAAATTTCGGAGTGAGAATTTACGCAACGGGGAGGAGCGACCTTCCCAATCAGGTGAACAATTCCCTGTGCTTTCCGGGATTCCTTCGCGCGCTTCTTGATCTACGCGTGAGAAAAATAACCAACAAGATGAAAATCGCTGCCGCAGAGGCAATCTCAGGATGCGTTGCAGAAGAGGAATTACAGGAAACAAAAATCGTTCCAGAGATTTTTGACACGAATATTGTTCCGGAGATAAAGAGGAAAGTGGCGTCTGCGATCTCCTGATTCCTAAACAAAAACCGTGCGGAACAAAAACAAAATCAATTTGGCGAATCCGAAAAATTAATTTTTACGATTCCGTTTCTTTGATTTTTTCCGTTCGATTCCGACCGATTCGTTTTTTATATATTACCATCTTAATCACTTTGATCTCCATGTTGAACTCAATAAACCGCGCTATCGGAACCTATATGAAAAGACCGCTTTTTTTCATGAAATCTGCATTCTTGTTCGCTTTGTTTTACCTGCTCACTCTGTTCGCAGTTGTTGGATTATTCTTGATATTCTTCTTTGCAATGACTTTGCTTGGAATGACTAAGGATATCGTTCCATTCGTCGTTGCAGGTGCAATTTTGTTTTTAATCTTTCTTTATCTCACAAGTGCATTCAAGGGCGCATTATTCCGCGCATTTTATCTTTCAGCGAACGGTCAGAAAATGGGCATCCGGGATTTCTGCAGCTATGCGCTTGGAAACGGTTCAACCTTTTTCGGTATTTTTATAGTTTCAATCTTTTTTGTTGCGCTTCTCAACGCTCCGATTGCGGCCATTTATTGGTTTTATCTTAAGGATAATATGTTTCAGTATGGCGAAATAATTATCGGAGTTATTTCTCTCGGTCTTACATTCCTCGCAGAATTCTTCGCAGTTCCGGCGATGATGGGTGCAGCAATTTACGGCACCGGCGTAGGTCGTGCATTTAGCTTTGCAGGAACCTTTGCAAAAAGAACTCATATCGCGGGTCTTTTGTTTTTTGCAGTCTATGCATTTGTTTGGCTTACGAGTTATCCCGGCCTGCTTTATGTATCAACGCTCGTTCCTTCGGCGTTTCTAATACTCTTCCTGTTCCTTTTCCTTGTGCATTTTGTAGCGATGTTTATTACGTATCCGATAATCGCAACGGCGTTTATGTTGTATGTTGAAAAAAAGGTTGCAATGAAAGGGAAGAATTAAAATCAAAGGCAAAATAAAAAGGAAAAATTAAAGTCAAAAGGAAAAACTAAACTAATCCGTAAGGTTGAAAAGAAAAAATTAAAATAACCTGACACGGTTGAAGCGTTGAAGGAGGGTAAATTGAATAACTATGTTCACAAAACTGGTTTTTACCTCGGAGAGAACTCTGAGGCCATTAGAAACCTTTTTAAATATTATCATTTTAATCTGAACAGAAAAGTTTCTGATAATGGGGTAAGACTATGAACTATGTCCTAAGAAATCTAACGTTGGTGTTTTTTGGTTTGCTGCTGTTAAGCAGTATGAGCTTTGCGCCTTTATGGGTTGTAAATTATTCAACAGGCGGCGATAATGCCTCTGCAATGCGTTTATGTAATAACACGATTAATGGTTTAGGGGTAGCCCCCTGGGGTGGTGTAGCTACGCCTCGTCAAAACCTCACTACCGCAATTATTGACGCAGCTGCAGGAGACTATATTCTTATCTGCGGTAACGGAACAGGAGGGATTACTGCAGAAGCTCCATGGACGATAAACAAATCACTTAACATTTTTGGTTATAACTGGACATGGTTTGGTGGCGGCACTGGTCCGAATACAACAACTCTTTTGAGACCATTCAACGCAACTACTCCGATTTTCACGATAATTGCCCCCGGTGTTAATATTTCAAACATATCCTTGGGTTTTGTAAACGGTGCTGGCCAAGGGGTCGCGGCCATTGTTTTTAACAATGCAACGGCTGGAGGTCTTAGGGTAAATTACAGCAACTTTACAGCTAATACTGTAGATATATTATTTAGTGCAGGTGGTAGCAACTCCAATATTACCGATAACGTCCACTTCGACGGTGTTGGGTCTGGTATTGTGATCACCACCGCAATAGAAAATGTTTCAATAAGAAACAGCAGTCTTACTGGTGCAGGTACTGGTAATTATGCTTTGACCAATCCAGCTGCAGTATCTGGTATTTATATTGCATTAGCAACAAACGTTTCTGTTGCAGGTGCGCGTGTTAGCCAATATGCATATGGTCTTTATGCAGCATTTGCAAGCCGCTTGACTGTAAACAGCACAATGCAGGCTGCAAATAACTATGGTAGATTTTTAAACAACACATATGGTATTTATCTTAACGGAACAGTTGCTGTTCCAGCAGAGATATTCGATCTTTGGATAGCCAACAGCTCCAACAACTCAACTGGTTTTGGTATATATCTGTTGGATACAAACGGAACCACAATTACGAACGTAACCTTCTTCGACAGCTTTAATACTGGTTTATATCTGGCGAACTCATCCACAAATACAGTAACAAACAGTAACTTTTCAAGTCCGCAGACGCACGGTTCATACGGTGCGTACCTTGATTCAAACAGTCACAGCAATACAATAACTGGTGGAAGGGTGAACGAATCGTATTCCCGGGCTGGCATTGCAATATATGGTAATTCCAATACAGTTACTGCCAATCTGGTCTTAAACGGTACGAACAGTAATGGGCAAGGAATCATCATAGGAAGCGGTTCTGCAAACGCAGTGCGCAACCTATCAATAACTGACATTCCGGTCGGTGTGAATGTTACAACCGCGTCCTCGACGACAATCGGCGGGGTCAATGCATCCTATACAACAAATGCGTTCTACATAGACCGATCAAACTCTACCAATCTGCTTAACAGCTTTGCAGACAGAGGAAACGGAACTGCGGTTACACTGGTTACTACAAATCCTGGTGGAAACCTCAATAACGTTACCGTGAATGGAACTGCGGTTACGCAATCTTATGGTGGTGTGTATCTTTGGGATGCAAACAACACAGTAATAGCCACATTGAGGATGTTTAACATAACTCCTTTGGGCACCACATACCTCTACGTGAGGGCAAGTTCAAACGTAAACATTTCCAATGCAAACCTCACTGAGGGTGCGAATACACCAGATCAGACAGGTATATATGTCGCCGGAATTCCATCGAGCAATGTAAATCTTACAAATGTTCAGACCTGGGGTTTCTGGAACAGCACAACTGGAAACGTATCCTATGCGGTTCACTTTGATGCCGGAACCGACCAATCAATACGAGACAGTCTGATGAACAACAGCAGCGTTGCATTAGCAATCTCTGCAAACGTTACTGCTGACAACAATACGTTGTTCAACTGCGGTGTTTCCAACAACTTCCAGGCAGCATGTCTTGTGCTTGAAGGAAATGGCAACAGCCAGGCAGGCTCTGCAGTCAGAAGCAACATTATAACAAATGCAACCTTTTATGCGGTGAGTATATATAACGAATCAAGTCCGGGTGCGTTTAGTACCTTCGCGAGCAACACAATAACAAACGGTACCTATGGTATCTTCCTGAATAACTCGAACCTGACGTTTTCAGCAGGAAATACAATACAATCCCTATTAGCAACAGGATTTGATATCTACAGTGTAAGCGGAGGTTACTTATCAACCTTGGTTGGCTCCACGTTCTACAACGTGACGAGCAACTATTCTCTACAGCCAAGTGGAGAAGTAATTCACATGCCTTATGCACTTGGTCCTTCTGCAAACTTCGCAGTAAGACCATTTAACGTGTCCAACGTCTCTGCAATTCCGGGTGCTCCAGGTAACTGGACAAACCTGCCAAACATAACTGCTTCGGCTGGAAACACAATTTCCGGTCTTGCAAACAATGCATGGACACTTGCAAAGGCAATGAAATTCCTAAGCAGTAATACCAACNNTACTTCAATCAATCAGACCTTGGTAGCGACTACCCGGCAGCTAAGATTAGCATAGGTTCATGGAACCTTACAAGGTGGTCCTGGCATAACAGAGATTCCTATGACTTGACAACTGATTATGTCTACCAGACTGGAATGTCTGAACCGGGTTACTTCTACCCGTTCGTGTATGTTCCAACGACTGCGGCAGCTGCAACACAAGGTGGAATAACCCAGGCAAATACAGTGCCTTCAATATCCACCAAGCAGAACTGTCCTGACGACACAATGACAGTGACGGTTTCAAAATCCGGCGGTGCGGCATCTGGTGCAACAGTTAAATTATATCGTGAAACACCATACCTCGGATTGCTTGAAACAAAGTCATCGGATTCCGATGGAAAAGCAACCTTTGCAACAAAGGGAACTGGTACGTACTCANNAGTTGAAGTAACTGGAAGCGGATACACGACAACAACGTCGTCTCTGTCCTACACTGCATGTACTGCTGGATCTGCGGTTACAACCGCCGTGCCAGCAACTCCGACGCCAACCCCAGAAGTAGCACCTGAAGCGGCTCCAACTCCGGCTCCGGAATCAGTTCCGGCTGGAACTGGCGCAGGCACAGGAGCACCAGCTGGTGAGGGTGTAGCACCATCAGAGCAACCAGCTCCTTCAACGGAAACTGGTGAACCCGGAACAGGAAAAGCACCTGAAGTTCCTTCACAGCTTCCAACAGCAGCTGCTGGAGCAACTGGCGGAAACATGGGTACGATCCTGCTGGTTGTAGTTGTGATAGTGGTGGTTGCAATTGGCATCTACTTCTTCACAAAGAAGGGTGGAAGCAGCAAAGGAATCTACAAGGGGTTTAAGAGGTAACTTTAACCCTTTTTTCTTTCTTTTATTTTTGTTTTATTATTTTAGAGTAACCGGGGTCCATTTCCCAAATCTAGGTGGTATGGACCAGTCTTTTCTTTTATTTCAAAT
>DUGF01000069.1 GCA_013331535.1 Microcaldota archaeon
CGCAGCAATATTCACACGCAATTGCAAACCCGATTTTCATATATCTGCCTTTTGCCTTTTCATTAAGGCTGCTATATGGTATACCATCATCTAATTTCTCGAGCTTTGCAAGCGCAGCGACTGTATCATCATAGGTTATCCCCATTTCTTTTCCGTAAACAGGCGGAACCCCAGTTGGTTTTATCTTTTCCCAAATCTGCTCTGCGCTTAATTCCGCGCCAGAGTTTCCAGTTGAACCCGTTCCGCTTGAGCCGCTTCCGGATGAAGAACCAACACTGGAACTGCTCCCACCAGTTGATGCAGCTACGCTGCCAAGCGCCGCAATCTGCGAGCCCAGTCCCATTATCTGGAACTGGTTGAATGCAAGCACAACTACCAGAAGTCCGAGCATCACATAAAAGTGAAGCGGAATCTGCGGTTGTGCGGTTTCCTCAATTTTTGAATCATTCTTTTTTTCTTCAGGTTTCTCGACCATTTTTCATACACCTCAAACTTTGTTTGATCTGCAAGTTTGCTTTTGCAAACTTGTCTGATACAAAACACAAAGTGTTTTGCTCATGGTTTTGTGGTCGCAACCACACAAACCTCAAAACATTCAATCATTTTCATTCCTTTTTGTTTCCATATTTCCATAATTTTACTATTGCCAAATAAACTAAGATTATAAGTCCGATTAACAGCACGATATAGAGAATTCCATATAGATTGGAAGCCCAGTTTCCTGCGCTGGTTGCAGTTCCATATGGCATAGTCCACTGGGTTGAACCTGCGCCATTTCCCATCATATTTCCGGCTATTCCTCCCGCCATCATTCCATTGGTCGTCAGGTTATTTCCCATCATACCTCCAATCATTCCACTACCCATCATCCCAGTCCCTGCGTTGCTTTCATTACAATATATCGTCTTTGCCATATTCACATGAAACTGTTTTTCAGTATCTGAACCTTCCTGCAACCCCATCATTTTATGCATTAATTCATGTGCGTCTCCCGGATGCATTTGTTCCATATAAGATTCACCGATCAATTCGAGCTGTTCGTTTGAGAGGTTTGTGCATGCAGTTCCTGCGTCAATGATTTTCTTTGCCTCTGTCAGCTCATTGGCACTAATCGCTGAGAAAAGTCCTGAAGCGAACATAACCAGCACAAAACCAACGAGCATAATTTTTTTCGAGCCCTTCATTTTATCATCCCACCAATTTTATTCACCAGGATTTACTTTTACAAAAGTAGTAATGCTTATATGTATTCTATTTAAAAGGCTTACCGTTTTTGTAACGGTTAATCCTCTGGTTGATTTTTCCGTTGTGACCGTCGACGGGTCAAATACTTTTCCATCTCTGGCCTTTTGCGGAATCCTCTAAAATAATTCCAATATCTGCAAGGTTTTTTCTTATTTCATCAGATACTGCGAACTGCTTGCCCTTCCTTGCATCATCGCGAATTTCCAAAATAAGTTCAACAAGCTGTTCTGCGGTTTTACCAGAGAGTTTTTCCTTTCCTTGTTTGGAGTATTCAATTGCGATTCCGATCAGTACGTCCTTTTTATTTTCAATTCCCCCCGCAGTTTTTTCAACAATCCCGAAAATAGAAATGTTCGTGGCGAGTTCCTTGCCAAGTTTCTTCAACTGGACCTTGTCAACCTCTCCTTTGTTACAGTGCGAGTTTGTAATCCGCACGAGATTGAACAATGCTGCAAGTGCGTTAGGAGTATCAAAATCATTTTCCATGTGTTTATGAAATTCTTCAAATAATTTGTCAGTTTCCTTGCGGAATTCGGGATCTTTTTTATTTTTCTTTTCAGAATCCTTTTCCGATTCTGCCATCAATCCATTCGCAGTGAGCAGTCTTTCCGCGCTCTCTCCGGCAGCTCTTATCGCATCCTCATTATAATCTATCGGACTGCGATAGTGCGTCATTGCAAAAAACATGCGCAGCGCGTTCGGTTCAAACATATTAAGAGCAGTTTCCATTGTAATGAAATTCCCGAGACTTTTGCTCATTTTTTCTCCCTCTACTGTCAGGAAACCCGTATGCATCCATACTCTAGCGAATTTTTTCCCGGTTGCTGCCTCGCTTTGCGCAATTTCATTTTCATGGTGCGGGAATATTAAATCCCGTGCGCCTCCGTGAATATCAAGAGTTGTTTTTCCTTTGCCACGCGCGTACTTCAGGCCCATTGCACTGCATTCTATGTGCCAGCCTGGCCGTCCTTTTCCCCATGGAGAGTCAAACTCAATTAGATCTCCCTTGGTTTTTTTCCATAGTGCGAAATCCGCCGGGTCATCCTTTGTTTCGTCTACTTCCTTTCGAGTTCCAGCAAGTATCTCGTTCATCTTCTGTCCAGAGAGTGCGCCATAACCCTTGAATTTTGAAACATCAAAGTAAATCCCGGTTTTTGTTTCATAGGCATAACCCCGTTCAATTATTTGTTTTATTATTGTTATTATTTCCGGAATATGTTCCGTTACCTTCGGATAGTCGTCTGCACGGATTATGAAAAGTTTATCAAAAAGTCTTAATGCATCTTCGTGAATTTCAGTCGTCAGTTTCTTTGGATCTGCACCCGTTTGCTTGCAGCGGTTTATTATCTTGTCATCAACATCTGTTATATTCTGCACATGAAATACGGAATATCCGCGTAATCTTAGATAGCGTTTTACCACATCGAATGCCGCGCAGGTCCGTGCATGTCCTATATGGGTTTGATCATACGGTGTAAGCCCGCAGACGTACATAAGGATTGGTTCCTTCGTGCCGCCAGTGCCAAGCGATTCTGGTTTTCTGCTTAAAGAGTTGTAAATTTCCACGTTTAATTCGTCTCCAGCACCATTTTTAAAATAATCCTATTACACTCTTCTTTTGTAACTACTCTTAGAGGTGTATCTATGCGTTTAGTAATATCTGATTCAAAAACAGGAAAATCCTACCAGTTGGAGGTAGAAAAGGGGAAAGAAGTGCACATCGTCGGAAAGAAAATCCGAGAAAAGCTTGATGGTGGTGTGTTTGGTGCTGCAGGTTATCAGCTTGAGCTCACTGGTGGAAGTGACACGAGTGGGTTTCCAATGCGTTCCGATATAAGTGGCGGAAGAAAGATTCAATCAATCATTTCCGATGGTGTTGGTTTTCATGCTTCAGACAAAGGAGAACGAAGGAAGAAGAGTCTTAGGGGTAATACCTACAGTGATGCAACAATGCAGGTGAATGCAAAGGTTGTAGAATGGGGTTCGACAGATCTTGCGACTTTGTTCCCGAAGAAAGAAGGCGAAAAGAAAGAAGAAAAGAAATAATCTCTAATCTTGGTGATCTATTTTGGTTTTACAGGCTGAACTGAATGTTGGAATTCTTGGGCACGTCGACCATGGAAAGACAACACTCACTCATGCATTAACCGGTAAGTGGACAGATACCCATAGCGAGGAAATAAAGCGTGGAATCTCTATTCGGCTTGGGTATGCGGAAGCATCTGTCTACCTCTGTGCGAAATGTGATTCATACTCGTTTTCTGAAAAATGCGAGGGTTGTGGTACCAAAGGCGAACTTAAGCGCAAAATTTCCTTTCTTGATGCTCCGGGCCATGAAACCCTGATGACTACTGCAATATCTGCCTCAAGTATAATTGACGGCGCTCTTTTTCTCATTGCTGCCAATGAACCATGCCCGCAGCCGCAGACAAGAGAACATTTAATGGTTCTTGATCTTCTCGGAATAAAGAACGTAATCGTGGTACAGACAAAGATTGATCTTGTCGGTAAGGAAAAGGCAATTGAAAATTATAATCAGATAAAAAGTTTTCTCAAAGGTACTGTGGCAGAGAATGCACCTATTATTCCAGTCGCGGCAAACTACCGAATAAATTTAGGCGAAATCGTCGCGGCGATTGAAAAATATCTACCAACTCCAAAACGTGACAAGAACGCCAAGCTTAGAATGTTCGTTTCACGTTCTTTTGACATCAACAAACCAGGCACTCCTATCCCAAAACTTCATGGCGGTATTATTGGAGGTTCTGTTGTTCGTGGATCACTCAAGATTGGCGATAAGATAGAAATCCGTCCTGGTATTGTGAAAAAAGAAGGTGCAAAACCGACTCCCATGATTCTCGAGGTTGTTGCGCTCAGAAAGGAAAATGATGATCTTGAGGAGGCATTACCCGGCGGGCTTGTTGCTGTTGGCACGCTTATTGATCCAGCACTTACAAAATCAGACGCGCTTATTGGTTCGGTTATAGGAACCCCAGGAGAACTACCTGAGCCAGTTGACACAATAAAACTAAAATATCAGCTTTTGAAGAGAACTGATATGGAAAATCCTCCTTTCAAGCAGGGCGAGGCAGTCGTCGTAAATGCAAGTACCTCTACTAATGTCGGGGTTATCACCGTTCTTGCCAAAGGAACCGCGACAATTAAGCTCAAGAAGTTGATGATTGTTGAAAAATCCTCAAAAGTTGCGTTATGCAGACGGCTTGGACAGAGATGGAGACTCGCAGGGTGCGGGGAGCTGGCATAATTGCGCAGCCTATTTCCAGCAACCAGCACCCTGCAACCAGCACCCTGCGACCAGCATTCAGCAGCCAGCAATGAGCGGTGGGTTAAGATTTTAGGTAGTAGATGGTAGGCGGTAGACTTATTGGTAACGACCATGAAGCTCACGGCCCAAGGCGCATGGCTCATAGCTATTTAAATCTTTTACCACACTATAATTTAGTATGACGTTTAAACACTTAGCTGAACCTACATCCGCTCTATCAGTTAATCGGGGTCTGGTAGCCAGTCTTTATGCCGGTTTGGCAAGAGTGGCAAAGGACACTCATGCGATAGGACCACTTTGCATGCGCACAGCAGCCATAGAAGAAGGAACTGGCAGGCGGGNNGGAATTCCGCGCAGCGACCGAGAACTTGTTCAAAGCTGGCTGTCCAGAGGGCATGAAGCAAGGCGTTTGACTGAAGAAATAATTGAATCCCACATTACTGTTTTTGCGATGAATAATCTTCGTTTTCTTGGCCTGAGTGATCTTGGAACTTCCCGTAGTCTTCTTGAGCGTGCACTACAAACATCTGATCCCGAAGCATTGTTATCTCTCAAGTCTGCGTTTGAAAGCATGTTTGCAAAGGTTCAATTTCGGGATTTACATTTTTTCAGGGCAGTACTCGAAAGTTCGTTTCAAGATATTTTGGAGACAAATGTTTTCGGTGCTGTTACTGATCCACGAATTATTCCGCCAGTCATGGAAGACGCAGTTGATCCAGTTATCCAGGCAAAGCACATATATTTTCTTAGAACCCTTAAAATGTTTAGAGAGGTTCTGGATGAAATGGAACATTCCAGACCAACAAAAGAACTTCTTCTTCGTGGGTTTGCGCTTTATTTTGAATTAGCTCGTATAACCTTTTTTTCAATCGAAAGTCCGGATCTGAAAAAGAAACAACGACCGATAGAAGAAGCACTTTACACGGGTCAGGACGATTTACCAAGGTCGATAATCTGGAGCATTTTGAATTCCGAGGGCTCTTATCTTATTCCATCCAGGTTTTCATTGGGCGGAACTCCGGTTCTATTAAGTGATGGTGTAGGCGTGGCAAGGCGGGTTGGTGTTTTAAGCGGGGTATCTGAATTGGATATAGAACTTCCGCTTTCTCGTGTCGCACATGGGGCAGGTATTCATCTCTTGGCAGAACGTTTATCAAGATTATACCACCCGCATGCAACACTCCCTGATGTCGGTGGCATCGTTCATGCCTCGCTGAGAATGCGTTCAACATGGGATGGACATTTCGATGCACTTGTTCTCCATTACGGAGTTGAACGACGTAGCGAAATAGTCCTTTTCGATGTCCGTGGCGGTTCGATCGTGCGTGGTTTGAGAAGTCTTTGAATTTTTTGAGTTCCGAGAGGTTTCATCATTGTTTTTGTATTTAAATCAGGAATGGAGTTTTTTTGGAATAAAATTCGTATTCTTTATTTTCTTTTAGTATGAGGTGTTCCTCTTTTTTTGCTGCATGTAAATAAGCTATAGTAAGTATCGGGGTGAAAATTAATGTTGTCACAGTTGGCCAGGCGATCATCCATCCCCAAATAGTGTACAAAAATCCAACGTATTGCGGATGCCTGGAGTATCTGTAAAAGCCTTCAGTAAACAATGCTTTCCCTGATTTCCATAGCTGGTACCAACCAATAGCAATTATCGCAATTCCGGTTGTAATCACTATTGCACCGAAGGTCATCCAAAAATCAAAACCCAGTGTAATTCCAAAAAAGTTTAAACTAAATAAGACTCCGTGTGCCGGTGCCGTATCTCTGGAAACTGATGCTGGTCCGCCTGCCAGAAAATAAATTGCCAGCGCAGCACCGTACATCTCAGCAAATAAAGAAATTATAAATGCGGAAAACAAGCCGTGTGTTTTCCAGTTGGCCTTTTTCCTATTCAGGAACAATAGCAATGATAAGAAAATCACTATATTGAGTGCGGCAAACCACCACTGACCTTTTATTGCTATGGCAATTGCGCTGCCAGAGGCATAAAACCAGACATTATCCAGGAAACTCTGTAAGTTCAATAGAATAAATAATAGAAAAAATCCGGTTAACAGGAGAAACAGTCTGTTACGAATTTCCATATCTACATCCTCGTATCTGAAATAAAAAATACGCTAGGGGAGGGATTTGAACCCACGGACGCTTACGCGCAACAGGTTTTCAGCGCATAACGAGACCCAAAACCCAGGACCCGAAACACGTAGCAACCTGCCGCCCTACCAGACTAGGCGACCCCAGCTAATGTTTAGCTATCTTATTATTTCTGCTGAATTAGGTTTATAAAAACAGAACTTCATTGATATTGCATGCATGAACTTGAATTATCCCCTGCTCTTCGTGACCATTGGGAGCGCAACGAGAAGAACAACAAGGCAGGCGCTCTTCGCGAGGTTATTCTTGGTGGGCAGGACGGATTGGTCAATGTTCTTGGTTTAATGCTTGGTGTTGCATCCGCAACCAATGATTCGAGGATTGCCATAATCGCCGGAATTGCAGCTGCATTTGCGGAATCAGTTGCAATGGCTGCAGTTGCATATACTTCTGGAAAAGCAGCGCGGGATTACTATTACAGTGAGCGCGAAAGAGAGCGGCTTGAAATAGAAGAATTGCCTGCAATTGAGCGAGAGGAGATAAAAGTTCTTTACATGCGCAAGGGTTTCAAGGGAAAAGAGCTCGAAACAATAGTAAATGCCATTTGTAGTGACAAAAAAAGATGGCTGGATACGATGATGTCCGAAGAGCTCAACATGAGCGAACCCGAAGAGGGTAAGCCTGTAAAAGATGCAGGGATCGTTGGCATATCCGCGCTTTTTGGTTCATTTATTCCAGTGGTTCCGTTTTTCGTTTTGCCGGTTTCCTTGGCAATGGGGTCTGCTTTAGGCATTGCAATACTTATTTTATTTGTAGCTGGGGCAATAAAAGCAAAACTCACTATTGGAAACTGGAAAAAAGAAGGATTGGAAATGGCAATCATAGGAACTGTTTCCGCATTGATAGGATACGGGATAGGAAGTTTGTTGAAGATCTGAATGCCTATTGCGAAGTTATTCCTTTGTTCCAGTTTCCCCGGAAAAATTCAATCCTCTTGAGATTATTGTTAATATTTCCGAAGGTGCGTGGCCTAGTTTTACAAGTGTCGTATGTCCGCGGACTCCGCGGCCGCTTGGAGTGGTCATAATAAGTCCAAGCATTTCCAAATCTGTCAGATATTCTTTGTACCATCTCGAGCTTCTTGCCCGTTTTCCAAGACGTCTGCACGTTCGTTCGTACTCTTCGTAAATCTCTCCGGAAAACAGGAAACCTTCGTCTACTCCATCAAGTCTGGCATATTTGCTTCCACCTTGGGAAAGATGTGCGATAGCATAGAGGACGACTTGATGATTATATGGAAGCGTAGCAATTGTCTCTGCTGCTATGTCCGCGTCAACCTTTTTTCGTGCGGCTTCCACATCTTCGTCGTTTATCTGCATTTTTCCCGCAGCTTCGGCAAGTTCTCCAGCCTTTGCTATGAGTTTTAATGCATAGCGCGCATCTCCGCATTCCTGAGCAGTAATTGCTGATGCCAGATTTATTGCAGACTGCGAAACAACTCCCGGTCTAAATCCATGAGTAGCGCGCTGTAATAATATCTGTTGAAGTTGTGTTGAAGAATAAGGTGGAAAAACTATCTCGTTTTCATAAAGGCTGCTCTTGCTTCTCGGGTCAAGTTCATTTTTGAACGAGAGCTTGTTTGAAATTCCGACTATACTTACGCCCCCGCCGCTTTTTATTTCATCATTTGCCCTTGTCATAGTATAAATCATGTCGTCAAGATCCTTTACCATATCAATTTCATCAAGAACAATTACCAGCTGTTTTCCGTTGCTTGCCACTTCAATCATTTTTTCATAAAGAAATGGCAATCCGAATCCGGCTTTTTCAAGTTCAGGTACAAATTGTTTCATTACTTTTTGCAAAACCCTGTAGCGCGAATTGTAGATACGGCAGTTTATATACTGCATCATTCCGCCTTTGCCATTGTTTTCAGAATTTGAATTGAATCTATCCATAACGTATTTTGTGCAACATGTTTTGCCTGTTCCGGTTTTTCCATAGATGAAAAGGTTTCTTGGTTTTTGTCCCTTCAATGCAGAGGAAACGGTTTCCATTATTTCTTTTATTTGGGCATCTCTGAACGGAAGCGTATCCGGCACGTAATGTGGGGATAGCACGTTCATGTCATTGAACAAAGAAGGCCTGGATAAAATATCCTGAAAAGTAGTCATCGCAATGGTTAAGAGAGGTAAAAGATAAAAATGTGCTGGGTAGGGGTTAGGTGGTAGGGGGTAGAATGCAGGTGGTAGATAGCAAGGGGTAGATACCGGGAGGCGGGTGGTGGAGGGTAGATGATGGATGATGAAAGGAAGGGTAGATGATGATATACTGAACCAAATAAGTAATACCGCTTCGGAATATTGGCATTTATCTCGATGGTTCTGGATAGATCGAGCCGTCTTCAAGACGAAGTCTTGGAGACCAATAAATCAACGCTTTGATTTATGGTGTCGTAATCGACGATTCGATTACGAGCATGCTCATGAACGAATCGTCGTTCATGACATCCATTGAACGGAGCGCCGTTCAATTGGAGATAGTGAACAGCAGTTCACTAGAACTTTTTAAGTTGGCTCGGGATAGATTGAGACATCTTCAGAAACGAAGTTTCTGGAGAGCTAGTGAGCTTTGCTCACTGGAAAAACTTTTTTGTCTCAGGATATAAGGCTAGATATTCCAGTACCAACGACCCAAGACCCACAGCCAATAACAATCGGATATCTTTATATACCTTTTCCGCAATACACTCTCAAAGCAATTGCAAAACAATTACTTGGTGATTAATATGACGACAAGACTCTCTAGGATGTATGGGATGAATATCATGACGGATGGCGGCAAGTATCTAGGCGATGCCCAGGATTTTATCATGGATGTCGAATCAGGAGAGGTTTCAAGAATTTTGATTGAACAGCTTCCATCAAGCAAGGACGATGCAAAAAGGGTCTTGAGGGAAAAGAGCGTTCAGTACAAGAACGTGAAATCTGTTGAAGATGTAATTATAGTCACAAAGATGGGCGGCGGACCGGTACCACAGTAACCGGTTCCCAGTCTTGCGTCTTGATGGTGGATTATATATGTCAAAAACTTTTATTCGTGTTGTTCTTTTTATTATTGCAATAGTGTTTGGAGTGGGTATGTTCTATTTTTGGGAATCCCTAAGACCAGATGATGAATTTATGACAAAAGTTGGTGTTGGAATTGTAACTACGCTCGCGTCATTTGTTGCAATGTTTTTCCTGACAAAGGGAAGCGGAAGCGATTAGCGGCAATATATATTAGAATAGTCCAATCTCTTTCAATATCTCAGTAGCCTTTTTCTCAGCGCCGCTTTCGGGCGGAACAAAAACCATTCCCTCATTAGGCTGACCGTAAATTATCGCGGTATTGCTGTCCGCGAATGCGATAAATGGAAGCGCAACAAGATCGTCCTCTCCGTCAATAAGTATCGCCCCTCCTTTCTCGCTTTTAAGTAGTTTTTTTGCCGCACTGACTGACATTTTCGATATTGTTCCGGCTGCGTTCGTTACGTGGATTGGGGTTTTGAACTGCTCTTTGAGGATCTTCACTTTTTCCGTCTCAAGCGGTTTTCTCATGTATTTGAAATCAAATACTGCTACAAATGGTTTTATTCCATGAGCTATAAGTTCTAGTGTGCAGATGTCTCCTACGGAAACAATGCGATATCTTCCAATAACAAATTGAAGTTCGGAATAAGTTATAATTCGTCCCATGGGCTTTTTGAGCTCCTCTTTCCGTTGTTCAGAGATTTCAGGCATGTAGCTATCTTCCAGGTCAATGTTTAAAATCGTTGTTCGGATAACCAATTCTATGCAAAAACTCAATCCTATTCAAAATCCTATGCAAAAGTCTGAGTCAAAGTTTTTACCTGCCATGAGTCGAAATACAAAACTATTTGGTGCAATAAGTTTTCTTACAGATGTAAGCAGTGAAATGATATTTCCGCTCCTTCCGTTCTTTCTTACCGGGGTTCTTGGTGCCCCTGCATTTGTATTGGGGTTCATGGAAAGTATCGGGGAATTCACTGCAGGAATTTCTCGTTTTGCCGCAGGGNNATATTCTGACAAAATCGGAAAACGAAAAATGCCGATGCTTGCAGGATATCTGCTATCCTCAATTTCAAAAGGCGCTCTTTTCTTTGCCGTAATCTGGCAGCACGTAGTTGCCCTCAGATTCCTTGACAGGCTCGGAAAAGGAATTCGCAATGCACCACGCGATTCTCTTCTTGCCCAATCTGAGAAAAAGGAAAATCTCGGCCGTGCATTCGGTTATCTTAAGATGATGGATTCTGCGGGTGCCACAATCGGTCCTCTTCTTGCTTCTGCACTTCTTATCCTGTTTTTTGCAGGGGATGGAATTGGCCAGGCTTATCGGAACATTTTTGCGATTGCATTTATTCCAGCAATTATCGCTGTTGCACTGATTCTTTTCGTAAAAGACAAAAAAGACGGAATAGGGGATGGGCACAGGTTTTCTTTTTCTTCGTTGTTATCTGTCAGAAATTACAAAATGTTTCTTCTTGTGATCGGCATATTTTCTCTTGGGCAGTTCAGCGTGGCATTTTTTCTTCTAAAGGCAAATCCGATCGTCGGGTTGATTTTGATTCCGATAATCTATTTGGCGTATAACCTATTTTACACGATTTTTGCAGTTCCGGCAGGATATCTTTCTGACAAATTCGGTGCGAAAAACGCGATTTTGACCGGTTTTGTCCTGTTTACAATCAGTATTTTCCTTATGGCGTTTTATTCCGCAATTTGGTCTGCGTTTCTTTCCCTGGCAATTTTAGGAGTCTTCATGGCAATAATTGAAACCGCGCCAAAAGTTTTCATTACCAGAACCTTTGATGAGTCAAAATATGGCAGTGCGATAGGTTTGTACGGAGCAGTTGCAGGAATTATCGCGCTTCCGTCAAATCTTATTGCAGGAATACTCTGGGAGCAAAATATGTTCGGAACAAATGCGTCGTTTGTATTCGCGATTGCCACTACGCTGGTTGCGCTGGTTTTACTGAAGTTTATGGTGTCAGATAATCACTCCAGGAATGCTGGTCTTTAATCTTTTTCGAATGAATACTTCTACTATGAATGCCGATCCGTATTCTCAGTTGAACAAACAATGGCAGTCTACCTGTAAAATTCTTCTTGGCGAACAGATCGGGGATTTAGAAAATTATGCGGAATGGCTTTATGAAGGAAATGGTCCTCGTCTTGCTAAGAAATCTCATATCTCTGGAAACGAGGTTGTTTGTGCAAGCACCAATTACTCCAAAGATTCAAAATTTATAGGTTATAACGAGATTGACTTTTCAACATCCCCGAAATCTATGTCTCTCGAGTCCTTGGATATAAACGACATAAAGGATATTGATTCAATCATTTCCGCGCTTGGGGAACGAATCGTATACACTGGAAACATAATTCTTGGAAATTCCAGTTTTATTGATCAGAGCACTACGATAACCGAATGCCATTACGTCCTGCATTCCGAAAGGGTTGCATTCTCAAAAAATGTTGCTTATTCCACGCGCGGAAGCTATAGCGAAAATATTTTCGGTTGTTATGCGTTTGGACCATCTTCTTTCTCAATCAAGTCAAATGAAATAAGTGAATCAACAAGATGTTTCATGACTTCAAAGGCTGATTTCTCTTCTGATTGTTTCTATTCGCATGGGCTTTCCAGTTGCATGGAATGCATGTTTTCGTTCAATCTTAAATCAAAAAGATATGCGATAGGAAACCTTTCGCTTGCAAAAGACAAATATTTAATCATAAAAAGTAAG
>DUGF01000060.1 GCA_013331535.1 Microcaldota archaeon
AGTTTCTATTTCCTTAGGAGCTATGGTTTCCTTTGTTTTCTTGCTTGATATCTCCTCAGGCATACTGCTCGATGGTTTGTGCGGATATGCAATAATTTCAACTATCCCAGGAATTGTTTTTTTCTCTTTTAGAATATTTCTGATGTCCTCTACCAATTTTTGCCTGAGCTTTAAGTACTCGTCTTTTGAAAGCTGTAGATTCCCGATCAAATTACTTTTGTTTCTCTGGTTAAACGAGAACATGCAGTTGTTGCATCCTTCCAAATTCGCGACAAAATAACAGTCCGATGAATTATATGTCCTGAATGCTTCAAAACATCTGGTATCCCTCCATACCTCGTGCCCTCGTATAATAAAATTATTTTCACCGCTTAGTCCTACCCCAAATACATATTCGCATTTACGCACTTGGTCTGAAAGTGCTACGTATTTGCATCCCTCATACACGTCCATTGATTTGTATACAAAAGAAGAATCCACGCACCGATTTGATTTTTGAACATATTTTGAATTGCCAAGGGTTATGCCCCCGGAATAATAAAGTTTCTCTCCAACTGCTTCCAGAATCGAATCAACATCCTTTATCGAATCTATATCAAGTTTTACGCTCTTAAGTAATAGTTCGTACTCCTCAATCTCTTCATTTTCGATTATTTTTCCATTATCGCATATCTCAGAACCGGAAATTGTCACTGGTTTGTCAGATATAACAGACTTTTTTTCATTAATATGTCCAATGTACCGGTAAAGGTAATCCTCAATTTGTTCCAAGTCGCCTATTTCGTCCCCCAACAGTATCCTGCAAGCGCTTTTCCACGCGTTATTTATGCCGTCGTAAGTTGTCATGCACAAAACCAGTTCTATTAGGCTTTTTTGAGTTCAGCTATAATTCGCTTAACAATAGGCTTTATTTTAACTAGGTCTTCCTTAATCGTCTTCCAGATTACTTTTTCATCAATGCCAAAATAGGCGTGTATTAGTATGTCACGTGTTCCAGCCATTTCATTCCAAGGCATTTCTGGATAGCTCTTTTTTATGTGCTCGGGGATGTTTTTTGCAGCCTCGCCAATCACTTCAAGACTTCTGACAACTGCGTTTATTGTTTTTCTATCCTCCAAAAATGAGCCAAAATCCATATCCACTGAAAAAGTTTCAATCTCCTCAATTGCATTTTGAATATCTTTCAAATAGTCGATATAGCTTCTTTTTATCATATATACACAACTTCCTTTAGTATCTGCTTTCCAATGTTTGGTTTCAGGGAGTTTTTTGTGACCAAATCCACCTTTACCCCTAGCAATTCCGTAAGACGAAGGCCCAAGGCAACAAACTTGAACAAGCCGGGGGTTTCACTGAAATCCACCAATATGTCAATATCGCTTTTTTTTCTCTGTTCTCCTCGTACGTATGAGCCGAATACCCCTATTTTTTTTACTTTGTAATCTTTCGCAAGCTCTTGTTTATGCTTTTCGATGAGTTCTATTTTTTTGTCCAATTCCGTCATTTCCTACACCCATACTATTGTATCTTAGTCGATATTTAAAGCTTTTTCCAGCACCCCACATTGTAAATATCCAAATCCAATTTATGCGTTCTCTCAAGCTGTTCGAGCATATAATCTACGAGTATTGCCTTTACCTTGGTATATTCCTCGCGTCCCACCACAGTATTCGCAATCGCATACCTTAAATTCTTCTCATTGAAGCAGAACATGCTCTCGCGTACGTTGTCGCAATTATGGCAGAACATCACATCCGCGCAATTCTTGGAGAAATCCACTTCAAATGACCTTATAATATCCCTCGAGTCATGAACATCGATTGAAAAATTGCAGTTGAAGCATTTTGAAATCCCGAACGCGTGCTCGCAGTGGTCTGAAAAAAACGAGTATGCAATGTGTTTGGAATAAAAGCAATCAACGATCTTATACGCATTTACCA
Organism: Microcaldota archaeon; assembly: GCA_013331535.1. Taxonomy (GTDB): domain Archaea; phylum Micrarchaeota; class Micrarchaeia; order Anstonellales; family Bilamarchaeaceae; genus UBA10214; species UBA10214 sp10214u. Next base: position 1,941 of record DUGF01000060.1, read on the forward strand.
GATTCTTGTAGATCGAAGAGCTTTCCACATCCAGGTTTGTTCCTTCTTCAAATTCGATTATGAATGTTGCCAGTGTCGGCATTTTCTTTGATATTGACGCGAGCGTATCCGCTTCTTCTATCGGGATATTCAGTGCACTTAATTGCATGAACGAGCCCAAATCCGCAACCCTGTCATCGGGTATGAATCTGAACATTCCGTACGTTGGGACATAAACATTTTTTTTGCTGGTGGATGAGCCTCGTAATCTCCCTTTCGTAACCCTTGTGGTAAGCCATTCCTCGTAATTATCCAGCCCGCTAAGTGCCTTTCCGAATATCATTTTTGTCGTATCCTGAAATGCCTTTTCTATGCCTTTGCCAGTCATTCATTCATCACGCTCATCGGACCTTTCCTGTTGCAACCTCTATCAGGGAAGGGACGGTTTTTTTCTTTTTCAATTCATCCACAATCTCATTCAGCAGCTTTTCCTTTAGTGCAAGGTATTTTCCTTTTTCAAGCTGATTATTTCCTATAGCATATCTTGTTGAGCGCCGGTTGAAGCAGAACATGACTTCCTGGCAGCCATTACAATTGTACGAATAGTATGCATCCGAAGTGTTCATAGAAAGTGTGCTTTCAAACTGCCTGTTTGCATATTCCATTTCCGAAGAGTTAATGCAGAAATTATTGTCAGTGCACCAGCAGCATCCGAACATATATTTGTCATTTTTTTGCATCTGGCAGTATGCGATATATTCGGATGTATATACGTCGAGCGAATCAATAACAAAAAAGGCATCCGAACAATTTTCAGAGCCAGCAACATCCTGGATTTTTCCGCCAAGTTTGTTGCCTGCGTACTGGATTCGTTCCGAAGCGGCATTAATCAGCGAGTCAATATCCTTTATTTCATCTGCACCGAGCGGCTCAACTTTCATCTGTTCAATTTCGTCCATGGAGACGAATTTCGCATTCTGGCAGTATGGTGCCCCGTAATAAACGTCCTTACTGCTTATCAAGGATTTATTCTTGCGTACTGGTTCAATATACCTTTTGAGGAACTGTTCGTAATCTTTGAGGTCTCCGATTTCCGAGCCCAATATGATTTTGCACGTGCTTTTCCAAGCGTCGTTTATGTTGTTTGCCATATTATTTCCTCTTTCCAGTCAAATTGTAGATGCCCACCCAGTCCTTTATCCTTTTTCGACACTCCTTTTTAATTTTTTAAGTATTGGGACATCTAATTTATACAGTTTATTGAATTCCTCAAGACGCCGAACAAATAATTCTTTTAATTCGGTTGATAGTTTTTGAGAGTTGAGTTCGTTTTCAATGATATTCCATAGAAGCCCCGAATGAATAATCTGCATATCTGGGAGATCCCGTTTCCTTCCTTCGCTTGCGAGCCCCTTAAACAGGAAAATATCTTCCTTTGAGATAAGGTAAACTGTAAGATTACCGCATTTCTTGTATACCTCTGCTCTTTTGATCATTGATTTTGATAAGATTAGTTTTCCTATTATCTGTTTTACAAATAAATCCAGGTGAAATTCATCTTTATTTTCGTACATTTTTGTCGCTTTAAGATTTGCATGTTCGAATTTTATAGGAAACGGCTCGTGATACCCAGCACCAAAAAGTGCATCGCAGAATACGGTATAGTCTGCCTCATTTTTGAAAACAATGTCAACGTCTTTTGTAAACTCTTTTAAATGTCGAAATGACATTGCGCATCCGCCAATAAGATAAATATCTAACGATTTTTTTACCCGAACCCCGATTTTATTAAGTTCGGCATCTATATAGCCTGCATCGAATTGTTTATCCATCGGATACCCTCTTTATCATTTGATGATCTCTAACCATCGAAGTTACTTCATCCCAACTCGGAAAACCTGCTTGTGATCTTTGGCCCTTTGTTTCTATAAAATCAATCAGGTTTGAGATAAATTTATCTGAAATACCAAATCGATTCCCCTTTTTTAATAACTTGTGATAGTCAAAAGGGTGTTTGATAAGTAATGCACAAACATACATGATACTTCGAGTATCGTTATACACTGCAAGCATGTGTATTGCAACATCGATTATTTTTGGTTTAATATTTGAATAATAATATCTTCCTGCACCTATTAATTTTATCCCATACCCGCTTAAGATGCTATAGGCAGTTGGCCAATAGGACGTAGGCGTATTCTCTTTTTCAGTTATGAATATGCATTCTGCGTTTTCTGGATTATCGAAAGAGATTCTGGCGCCGATGATTCCGTTTAATTCATGTTCTGCTTCTGCCACATAAATTTCGGTAAGGATTTCACTACAAAATCTTAATGCCTCTTTGGCTTCCTTTCTTGTAGAATACCAACCTTTTGAAGGCTGATACACAATTCCCAAACTGCTCAATTTTTTGAGAATTCTTCGCGTAGTAATTCCAGGTAATTTAATATCACTTATCCCGAAATAAATTGATTTTTTTTGATAAAATCTTGCAGCAACGTACCACTGGAGATATGCCAGAATATTGGGTATTTTACTGGTTAAGATGTCTTCTAACTTTAGGCTAGGGAGTTTCTCCTTGACTTTAGAAAAACCGAGAAAATGGGCATATGATCCATTCAATTGTTTTGTTCTTCCTATACGTGAGACTGTGATTAGCCTATATTTTTCTAATTTTTTGATATAGATGCCTAAATTATTTTTCTTTATGTTCAGTTGCTTTGCTAGTTCGGTTAAAGTAATCCTTTCCCTGTGTTCGATCAGGAATGCAAGAACCCTTGCGTCTGTTTTACTCAGATTCATATTATCAAATATTATGACTATTCAGAATATAAAGATATGTTTTTTGATAAAAAGAGCGTTGATGTGAATTAACCGAGAGACTTAACGAGCTCGCAAGCGAGTGCCCGCAATTCGCTCTGCCACGTTTCACCGATTCTATCTCGGTTACGCACTTGGATTGCAACTCCTTCGTCCTGCTGGGCTCGGACGGCAGTTGAATGCCTAACGAGCAACAGCGAGTGCCTGCAATCGGCTCGGAAGGTACGTGCCGTCCTCCACAGTCTTAATTTGCATTCGCCTGTCAGAATATCAATCCCTCACATATTAAAATGGTTTTTGAAGATACAAAAGATTAAATATTCTTTTAACACTAATAATAACATGCGTGGCGGAAGATTATTAGTATTTGCTGCTTTAACTGCTTCATTGGGCAGCGCATGCACTTCTCCAAGGGAGCAGATGCGCGAAAGGCCGCCGATAGTTGATGTTATGGCGAATGGGAAACTTAAAGGTGCAGTTCCTGTGCGGGTAGCCGATACCAGTGAAGGAAAGAAAGAACCTGCATCCGAATCAAAGCCGTGGAAGATAGGCGACGTTATAATCCCGCCCGCGAGCCAGGGAAAGGGTTTTGAAATACCTGCCCCACAACCACATAACGCACCAAGAACACCAATTAAACCAAGGCTTTGATATTCCTACCTGGATTGAAGTGCGTCGAGCGCTTTCAAGGCAGACCTTCTCGTAGATATTAAAGCGTTGTAACTATCGCTTCCTTCGATAGCGTGTTCCAACCCAAGCTTAGCACTTTCTTTTGACAGAGTGAGAAGGTTGAACACCGTTCTGTAATCCCCGCTGGTTTTAGCTTCTTCTGCGGCAAATCTGGCTAATTCTAAATAAGCATAACTTTGTTTTACAAACATCTCCGCATCAAAGGGAACGAGTTTTTCCCATTCCCCACAGACGGTTATGGATCGTTTGAGATTTGTTTTTACCAATGTGTTATTATATAAAAATGTTAATTCCTTATAGATGTCTATTGATCCCACTCCTGTACTAATTGCAGTTTCCAGTACTTCAATTGCTTTTGCAGTTTGCCCTGTTTGCCTTAATGCAGAAGCTTTATGAGCATATAAGACTCCGCTTTTTGGATTTAGTGAAATAGACCTGTCAAATTCAGCTATTGCTTCAACATATCTGCCCTGAAAGCTGAGATTTTGGCCCAAGTCCGTTAGATACTGTGCTGAAGGAGAGTATTGCAACATTTTTCTCAAGTATCTCTCTGCTTTTTGAAAGCTTTTGTCTTTAGTGCTCTGATCATATAGCGAATCAAATCCCTCAATCATCAGTTTTTTATCTTCTTCGGCCTTGCCAAGTAAATACGCAGTCTCAAACGCCTCGGCTGCCTTTAACGAATTTCCTTTTATCTGATAGTATGCGCCAAGGTCGTGATAATGAAGCGATGCGATTTCCTTGTCCCCTGCCAATTCCACGGGTTCCTTTGCCCTGTCAACACCAACAACTACATACGAGCCGTCCAAAACTTTTTGTCCACGGTAAATCTCATCCAGGGTTTCCGGTTTCTTGTCTTTGATATGGATCCCATTAAATCCAAATGCAGGGTCGAATAAAATCGTACTTTCGTTCATGGTTATGGCCACCGCATGCCCCATTGTCATTTGCGTTACTCCACCACTGAATTTTACAGTAATGTCAAAATCAAGAACGCTTATATCTTTCATATCCACTCCGTAGGCTTTAGCTGCCGCAACGATTGCCAGCACCATTTCATCGCAGTCTGCCTTGAGCGGCTTCCCATTAAAGAAATTCTCGGGGGGATTTGGCAGATGCTTGGTGGAGAGTTCATACGTAGTTCCAAGCGTTCCTCCTATCCGAACCGTTTCATACGCAGCGTGGAGGATATCGGTTGTTTTTTTCTGACGTGTTTCTGGTAAATCAATGGAAGTTATCGGATGAATGTCTTTTGGCATGGAAGGGCGTATACTTTCCAGAGGAACTGTAAGTATACGTTCCGGTTGGACCAGTTTTCTTTCTTTTTGTTGCTGTACCGTTTGCCCGGATGCACTATCTGCCTGTTGGTACGGCATCTTCTACACCCTCAAAAAATTCTCCAATATTCTTTCGCCATTTTCCGTATGCCAAACCTCAGGATGGAACTGCACACCAAATATTTTTTTCGTTTTATGCTGCATCGCCTCGTGCGCGCATGTTGCTGAATGCGCAAGCGAAACAAATCCGTCCGGCATTTTCTTCACTTCATCAAAATGCGAAACCCATGCGTTTATCTCGTGCGGCACTCCTTTAAACAAAACGTCTGGTTCATCAATCGCTATTTTCGCAATCCCGTATTCCGCGCTTTTTCCCTTTTCCACCTTTCCGCCAAGTGCGTGCGCAATAAGCTGGTGACCAAAACAAATTCCAAGAAGCGGAATATCCAGTTTCCCATCAAAAACAGCGTGCGTCAATTCCTCCGCAATTCCGTTATTCCCGCTATAAACCGAACTCGGCCCACCGCTTAAAATCACGCTTTCGATTCCTTTTGTGTTGTCTTTTTTCCGCACGTTTTCAATGTCTGCCAGCGTAGCGGTCTTATTATTCAGTACTTCAGCGTAAAAATCAAGATCCCGGCAATTCCTTTTTATCAGATGCGTGTACTGCGAGCCATTGTCTATTATAATAACTGTCATTTTATCCACCATCCATCTTTTTGCAAGCATATTGTATTAGTTCATNNGATCCCGTACAGCTGGATTTCCATTATACCATGTTGCAAGGCTTTTGTAATCTCCTTTTGCAAGCGCAGCATATATTTCACTGCCGCCTTCAGTAGTTTTAAGCAGCATCGTTCGTCCAGCTTCCTCTACATTCTGATAAATATCAAACAAATCCACGCTTTTCGGTTTTTGAATTATTTGTGTCATACCCAGCTTATCAAGCGTTTCATTCACCTTATCCAGCCATGTTTTTCTTCCATATTTTTTATCCAGTGCCGTAAGAGATGAATTTTTCTGGCTTACCTGACACATTCCGGTTCCACCCAGTCCTTTCACATTTGCAAACTGCGATTCATACCCGGCTATAGTAATAATAAAGAGCGGTTCAATTCCATAAGTTGAACCGACAACTATTGCTGCAAGTACAGTTTCCCTTGCATTCTGAAGATTTTCTTTTTTTGGCCAAAAACGTGAACCTGCCTGGAATTCTGTCGTAGAATTCTTTTCAATTTCCCGCATTATTTTATAATAAAATTCCCTATTGTTGTCAAGTACGCCACATAACTGTTCTGGCGTCATTTTTCTCCATTTTCCATCCTCGCCTTTCCATCCATGCCTGTCTGCAAAATCAGCTAGCCATTTTCCGAATTCGTCTCGCGTTTTTTTATCTGGAATCTGTTCTTTCAGCCATGGGACTTGTTTATTCAGGTCTGAAATCCCAGTCTTGGCTGCGGTAGTTTGAGGCCCTGTCATAATTCTTATTTTCGTGGGTATGCTTATAATAGTTATTAAGTAATATGAGTGTACTAAGAATGTACTAAGAGTTGGTAATGTAATCCCGATTAAGAGCTGATAATATGACATTAACAAAAAGAACCTCGCAAGTGGATCAATGGATCGAAATGCACAGTGGAAAATCTGCGGCAGACCTTTCNNGTCCTGGCGGTGCGGTTAAAGATAGAATAACAAGCGGCGAGCATGTCGTGGTTCTTCAATTGCTTTACAATAAACTCGTGGATATGGGAAAAATTTCCGGTTCTGAAATCAAAGTTGATGGGGATTACGGAGCAAAGACCGGCAATGCAATTTACAAAATACGTGAACTTGCAGGTGGGGGTTATCCGGGGGGAAAACTCAAAAATAAAGGCATCGAGAAATCTCTGGATAGCCATACGGTTGATAATCTCGTAAAACTTCTTGCATTCCCGACAATGAAGCCTGTAAGGGAAGTTCCGAAGGATGTCGAAGAAAGGTTTGACGTTCTCAACAGGGACCTTGATTTTTTGGATACGAGGCTTGAGACACCTCTAGGAACAGAATCTTTCAAAAGCGCTATCGATACCGATAGTGTGCGCAGTGAGATAGATGCGTTAAGGGAAAGATTCATGAAAGGTGATCAGAACGTGGTAAACGAGCTGGCTTATATGCAAATTGAAGTTTCTAACATGCACTATGCCCTAAGCGCTTTAAATGCCTTAGCTGCTATGAAAGTCAATACTAATATAGAGAAGTATCTTACGATTCTTGGCCCGGAAAAAGTGAAGACATTGAAGAATGCTCTTGCGAAAGGGTACGAACTAGAATCTTCTTCAGATCAACCTAACCAGAAGCTATTGTCTGCGTACAGCGAAAATATCCATCTTCTTGGTAGTTGGCTGAAAGTGCATCCATCCATATAGTTGGCGTCCGTCTACATAACCTTTTTAAACCTTTTTAAACATCGTTTATCCTACAGTCGAGTTGTTAGTGTCTATACTAGGTGGTCTTTTGACGAAAAAGAAGCAGCAGAGTGTAATTAATGTATTGGACTATTTTCTCATTCCAAAAACAGAGGTCGTATCCAAAGACAAGATAGACCCAGTCCTGAAAAAATATTCTTTAACTTCTTCATCGCAGTTACCGAGAATAAAATCCAGCGATCCGCTTGTGGTTTCCACAGGTGCTTTACTTGGTGATATTCTCAAGCTTAGCCGCGAGGATGAAACGGGAAAGTATACTTACTATCGCGTGGTAGTGTAAGCATGTATTGCCGTTAGCCTTTAGCTAGTAGCTACTAGCTAGATGACAGCGGCTAGGAGCAAGTAGTCTGTTAGCAGGTTTGCTCTATCTTATATTTCATGGGAGGTTTTTAGATGAAAGACAGTGGTTTGCTCGAGGCATATTGTCGTGCCAATAGTCTGGTGAAACAACAGCTTGATTCTTACAACAAGTTTTTGGAACGTGGAGTACAGGATGTTGTTGACAGAGTAGGAATAATCCACACAAACGTTGAGGGATTCGAATTAAAGCTCGGAAAGATAAGAATCGAACAGCCGAGATATTATGAAGTAAAAGGTGGCTATCGTCCAGTGTATCCAATGGAATGCAGACTTCGTAATATTACTTATGCATCCCCGCTTTTCCTAGAAATAACCCCGGTATTCAACGGTGTCGAGAGACCGGTTTACTCAGATGTTTTCGTTGGTGAATTGCCGGTTATGTCCCGCTCAAAAATCTGCTATCTTGCAAACATGAGCGAGAGCGAGCTTATAGAAAATGCAGAAGATTCAGACGATCCTGGCGGATATTTTATAATCAACGGGAGCGAACGGTCGCTCGTTTCAATAGAAGATCTTGTTCCTAACAAACTCCTTGTAACAAAAGAAACTGGCGGAGNNAGATGTGTTGTGGAGAGAAATGCCGACGGCATCTTCACAGCGGAATTTCCATCAACGCCTGCTGGTATTTCATTATTCCAGCTTTTGCGCGTTCTTGGTGTTGAAACCAATTCTGAAATTGCAAAACTATTCTCACAAAACAAAAACATCCAGAACGATGTAATCCTGAATGTTGAAAACGAGGAGAGTAAGACCCGCGATGAGGCGGTTGATCTTCTGAGCAAAAAACTGTCTCCAGGTCAGCCAACCGAGTTTCGTCTCACGCGCATGGAGAACCTTGTTGACAATTATCTGCTTCCGCATGTTGGCGTTGAAAAATCCGCACGCATATTAAAGGCTAAATTTCTGTGCAAGATGGCAGAGCGCGCAGTGCAGGTCGCAAGAAAAGAACTTTCGCCAGATGACAAGGATCACTATGCAAACAAGAGGNNACGGATGCACGTGGAAGAAGATTGCAGGTTCATACACTTGTAAGGCAGGATGCAATGGCAGACAGAATAAGATATGCCATGGCGACAGGAAACTGGATTGCGGGTCAGACCGGAGTATCTCAGTTGCTGGATAGAACCAGTTATCTTTCAACGCTTTCTCATTTGAGACGTGTTATCTCTCCATTGAGCAAGAAACATCCACATTTCAAGGCAAGAGAACTTCATGGTACTCACATAGGAAAACTCTGTCCGAGCGAAACACCTGAAGGTCCAAGTTGTTCTCTTGTGAAAAATCTTTCAGTTATGGCCGAGGTTTCCACTGGAATAGACGAGGAAGATGTGCTGAAGCTTCTCAAGGCTTTTGATGTCAAAGAGTAAAATAAAATATTTACATGGTGATTCTAAATGTGTGCAAAAAAGAGATTCCGTCCTGAAAAAACACTTGTTTATTTGAATGGAAAATTTGTTGGGTATTATACAGATGGTCATGCGCTTGCGCAAAGGCTCAGAGAAAAAAGAAGGACAAACGAGCTTAATTACCAGGTAAATGTCTATTATAATTCAAGGGTAAACGAGCTTCACATAACAACCGACAAAGGTCGGGTACGAAGGCCATATGTCGTAGTCGAGGAAGGAAAGCCAAGATTAACCCAGGAAATACTTCAGAAAGTCAAGAACGGAGATCTTAACTGGCATCATTTAATCAAAATGGGAGTTATAGAATATCTTGATGCCCAGGAAGAGGAAAATGCGTATGTCTCGCTTAGTGCTTCTGAAGTTACAAAGGAACACACACATCTTGAGCTTGATCCTTCATCTATTTTTGGGATTACTGTTTCAGTTCTTCCATATCCTGAGTACAACTCCTCTCCGAGAATCACAATGGCATGTGCTATGAGCAAACAGGCGCTTGGAGTTTATTCTTCTAACTATAATATGCGCTATGATACAAGAGCATATGTAATGTACTACCCGCAACAGCCTCTTGTGCAGACAAGATTGTATAATGCGTTGAAGATGAAAAACAAAGCCGCCGGGCAAAATGTCGTGATCGCGCTTTTGAGTTATCATGGATATAACATGGCTGATGCAATTGTTGTGAACAAAAGTTCAATTGACCGGGGACTAGGACGGGTTGTAATGTTCAAAACCTATGAAACAGAAGAACGGGTTTATCCAGGCGGTCAAAAAGACAAAATTGAAATCCCAACTGCAGAAGTTGCGGGTTACCGCGGAGAAGAGTCGTACAAATTCCTCGGAGACGACGGAATAATATATCCGGAAAGCGAGGTTCACGGACGCGATGTCCTTGTCGGAAAAACCTCCCCGCCAAGATTCCTTGAGGAAATATCAGTTTTCGGTCCTATCGAAGAAAAGAAAAGAGAAAGCTCTCTTGCTCTCAAAGCAAATGAGCATGGAAAAGTTGATTCGGTTCTTATTACTGAAGGTTCAAGCGGAAACCGGCTTATAAAAGTCCGCATCAGGAGCGTGAAGGTACCGGAAATCGGAGACAAAATTGCATCCAGGCACGGACAAAAGGGAGTTATTGGCCTTCTTGTTCCGCACGAGGACATGCCATTCACAAAAGCCGGAATAGTTCCTGACATTATTGTAAATCNNGCACGCGATTCCAAGCAGAATGACTGCAGGGCATTTGCTCGAAACAATCGGTGCAAAGGCAAGTTGCATGGACGGAACATTGATGGACGGAACTGCATTCACAGGAAATCGCGAAGAAGAATATCGCGAACTTTTGAAGAAGCATGGTTTTGATGAAGCCGGAGAAGAAATTCTTTATGATGGAATTACCGGAAGACAGCTTAAGGCAAAGATTTTCGTAGGCGTTGTTTATTATCAGCGTCTTCACCATCTCGTTTCAAACAAGATGCACATGAGAAGCAGAGGTCCTGTTCAGTTACTTACCCACCAACCTACCGAAGGTCGTGCACGCGAGGGTGGCCTCAGATTCGGTGAA
>DUGF01000102.1 GCA_013331535.1 Microcaldota archaeon
TTATCATTGGATTGAATGGAAGGCTTGCATAGAATTCACTTCCCGGACCAGCACGTAGGTTGAACTCAACCGCCTTGTGGAAATACTTCTTCATAAGTGCACCAGTGCGGAAATAATAAGTGCCGGTTGAGGCAAACTCACTGAGCTTGTTATTTGTGAACGATTCTTTTTCCCGGATTTCAAGAACACGAAGGCCTTGAGCTGGTTTCGTTTCGGAACCACCGACATTGTCAAGACGCAGATACGCATATTTTGTTCCTGTGAATTGTGCTGGCTGGAATCCGCGGAATGCAGGAATCCCTCCATCCGCCTTTTTTGCATGCATTTCATCAATGAAACGATCGTAATCCCATTCCATTGCAAAATCACAGTAGTTGATTATCACTTCCTCATCGTCTGGAATTTCCTTTTCTGCAAGAAGAACCGAAGTTACCGGCCCGCCATTATCCGGAGCTATCGAAACGATTTTTGAATTGGACCGCACGGATTTCAAAACGTCTCCAAGATTAGTGGTGTCGATATGCTCCTTGTTGCATATGAAAATAAATTCAATGTCGGAGTCGGCATTATTTGGGAATGAATCGCAAGCATGGGCAACCATTGCCTTCCCGCCAATTTGTATAATTGGCTTTATCTCCGAATAGCCTTCATCAGCGAAACGCTTTCCAGAGCCTGCCATTGGCATAATGATTTTCATAGGGTTTTCCCTTTGTCTTCAGTTCAACTTCGTTCGTTTCACTTCAACTTGAATTCCTCAAGTTTCTCCCATCGTGAAGTTTCTCAATTAGTAAAGCCGGATTATTCCTGGCGACTCCGTCCGGCATTAACCAAATGGAATACGATAATGGATTTCTCATCTTTAACCTACTCCTTCACCCATTTTCTCCAGTAGTCAACAGAAGCCTTAAGATCAGAAAGCACATTGCTTTCATACGGCTCGCGCTCGCGGAAGCTCAACTCAAGCATTAACGCCACGTTCTTTGCACCGCTTTTCGCAAGCGAATCAAGAACTGCATCACCGCGGACTTTTCCGATTTTGTTATACTCTTGAGTAAACGGCCGGAAACCATTCTTGTCCTGAAGGCTTTGTTTTAGATGAACACATGGGGAAATCGCACCAAAACGCTCTAACCATGAATACGGGTTCGTATCATCCGAATTCGTCGAGGACACGTCTCCGTGATCTACATCAAGACACATCTTCATAGGAATCGCAAAATCAGCGTCGTCCAATAGCTTCTGTAGTGAGGTCGCAGATTCCAATGTTTCCCCATACTCGCGGGGGACGGACATGGGCTCCCACATCAAATATTCAACGCCAGCATCTTTGGCGTACACTGCAATTTCCTTCCAACATTCGATGTTTTGTTTGAGCCGCTCTTTTCGCAGCGAACTGTCAGTTACGTCTCTGGAACTGAGAATCCCGAAATGGCTTCCCATTGCATCTGCTCCAAGCGCCACAGTTATGTCAGCATATTTTTTGAACCACTCTACCCAATATTTACGTACTGCAGAATCCGGATGTGCGAGATGATTTACGCGAGTATACGCACCTGTGAATGTGGAATGAACCGAAACGTGATAGCGTTCAAGATTCTCGTTTATTTCTTTTATATGCCGCTTTATTACATCATCAGGAAGATATGGATTCAGCATTTCCGCAGTGAATTGGACTGAACGAAGACCGAGAACCTCGCCAATAACCCTGGCCCATTCTTCATGCTCAGGGAATCGGTTAAGCGCAAAGCCGGTGTTTACGCCAAGTTGAAGATGTATGCTTGAACTGCTCATGGGAAAACCACTACGCGAAGCGCTTTTGGATCGCGACGCAATTCAAATGCCTTTTGGATTTCAACCAATTTGAACCTGTGTGTAATAAGGCTGGAAAGGGTCTTTGCCATTCTGCCCGAGGAGATGATTTCCATTGCAAGATGATTTTGACGCGGAACAGAACCATGAGACCCGGTAAGCGTGCATTCGCTATAATGAAGAAGATTTGAGGAAACATAAATATTATGCGCGCCTGGTCCAGACATAGGAAGTCCGCCAAAGAAGTTTATTGCCCCGCGTTTTGCAAGAACAGAAAGCGCCTGCTCCTGGGCATCGGCTGAACTACAGGCAGTGAAGATAAAGTCGGCGCCTTGACCATTAGTAAGCGCAAGGACAGACTCTTTGAAACCAGACTTTGANNCATGGATTTTTCTGCAACCAACAATTTTTCATCTGAAACATCTACGAGAATTACTTTTTTTGAACCGCTTGCTTTTGCAAGAATGGCCAGCATGCAGCCAATCTGCCCGGCTCCGATTATAAGCACGGTTTTTCCAGGAACAAAACCAATGCGTTCGAATCCGTTTATGCAGCATGCGAGCGGCTCCATGAAAGTAGCGACTTCAACAGAGACGGCCGCCGGAACTTTCTCAATTGCGCCTTGCGAAACTACGAGCGGCTCTAAAAGACAATATTCTGCATACCCACCTGAAAACTGATACCCTATTGCATAGTTTATATCACAGCAGTTTCCATTTCCACTTGTACACCAGACACACTTTCCACATGGAACATCTGCCCCGACTGCCAACAGGTCGCCCTTATTAAATCCTGAGATACCTTCACCAACGGAAATGCCTTCGCCAATAGCAACAACTTCGCCAACAATTTCATGACCAATTATTGCTGGATATTTTACGCGGCTGTTTCCACTTGAGAGGATACGAAGATCAGAACCGCATACACCACAGGCTAGAACCTTGAGTAGGATACTGCCAGGTTTGATTGTAGGTGTCGCAACCTCCCTAAGCACGATTTTATCAACGCCTTCCAATAATGCAGCTTTCATACAAAAACAACCCAAACGCTTAGCCAGAACTAAATATTACCTTGATAAATTCAAATTTTTTCTCATTAATATCCAAAAAAACCTTTGAAATCTCCTTAAGCCTGAAACGATTGGTAATCAATGGCTTGCAGTTTATCGCTCCGCGCGCGAGCATATCAAGGCACATCTGCCAGTCGTCATTTACTACCGAATTCCAGCTTCCGAGAATAGATACCTCCTTGCGCACAAGGTTCTTCTGGAGAATGTCATCTGGAATTTCGAGTTTGGATTTCGGATTGCCGACAAAAACAATAGAACCGCCCCTACAGACCGTAAGCAATGATTGAACTTCAAATTCCGACGCACCGGAGCATTCCACAACAAAATCTGTCCCGCGACCAAAGGTGATTTCTGAAACTGAAGAAAGCACATCAGAACTTCGGCTGTTCACAGTATGGGTTGCCCCAACATTTCTCGCAACTGAAAGCTTGAAATCATTTCGATCAACTGCGATAATTTTTCCTGCCCCAAAAATCTTTGCCCATTGGATTGCAAAAAGGCCTACGGTACCCATTCCATAAACAAGAACAGAAGAACCAGCCCGAAGCTCTAGTTTTCGCACTCCGTGAAGTGCAACGGCCATAGGTTCCATAAGTGCCGCATCCTCAAGATCAATCTCGCTTGGAAGCTTAACCAGACAGGAAGCAGGGCATTTGACATATTCTGCAAACCCACCGCTTGTTCTTGAACCAAGATAATTGTATTTCTCGCAGAGCGGGTGTTTTCCTTCTTTACAGAATTCACATGAACCACAGGGAATCAGGGGGTAAATTGCAACTTTTTCCCCAACAGAAAAACCATCTGCTCCGTCACCAATCTTCGCTACTTCTCCTGAGAATTCGTGTCCCATTATAAGAGGGAAGTTATAGATCATTTTCCCGCTGGAATAGCGGCCAATATCGGAACTACAAATGCCTGCGCAGCGAACTTTAACCAATACCTCCCCTGCCGAAAGCATTGGAAATGGAACCTGCTCGTATCTAAGGTCTTGTTTTGCGTGCAAAACGCCGGCATGTGTTGAAATGCTAGAAACAGAATCTTCGTTGATTGCCATTGAAATTACCATTTGTAGTTCTTTTCCGCAAGATCGCGCATTGATTTTATTTTGTCTTTATAGTTTGAAGGATTTGCATCCTTTGTAAACAAACCTGTAGTGCCCCCAATAAATATGTTCGCCCCTTCTGCAGCAAGAAGCGGGATGGTTTCTCCGCCAACATGTCCGTCAACAGAAATTTCAGGATGAAAACCCTGCTCTTTCATTGTCTTAACAAATTTGGACATTTTCGGAAGAACATCAGGACGGAATTTCTGGCCCATATCTCCTGGCCTTGTTGCCATGAAAAGGATTTCATCCACCAAATCCAGGCAATCAAAAAGAATGGTCATCGGGGTTTCAACATTAAGCGCAACACCGGCATTTATCCCATGATCTTTTATTTCGCGAAGGGCGTAATCCGGATTTTTGCATCCTTCTGCATGAAAAACAATTGTGTTCACTCCGGCTTCTGAAAGCCTGTGAAGATAACGCGCTGGCTCATAAGCCATAAGATGCACGTGAAGAGGTAGTTTGGTGGCCTTTCGTATGGAGTCCACTTGCCAGAAATTAAGGGCAAAATTCTGGACAAACGAGCCATCCATGATATCCACATGGAATGAATCCGCACCAGCAGCTTCAAGGGCTTTCATCTCATTTCCAAGGCTGAGCCAATCAGCACACATTAATGAAGCAGATATTTTGATGCCGTGATTATTTGAAATTTGAGCCATTTGGACCATATGGTGTAACATAGTGGCGTTTTAATTTAAAAGAGAGAGGTTCGGAACAGGAACTTATTACCAGGAGCTAGTAGTATAACTTACTGCACCTTGAATGTCTGGACGCGATAAATGGATGTGCCACCTTCCAAGAATACCTTTTCAAGATTATATTCCTCAATAAACCATTCGGCTGGGAGCTCCCCATCCTCAAAAACAAGATACTCTGGCGCATATTGCGGGATATAATTAAATGCGATTTCCTTTTTAGCAGCAATATCCATTCCAATTAGTGCCAAGGGCTTTAGTTTGCTGACGGCGGAAATGAACTCGTGCTCACGAATGAAGAAATTGTCTTTTTTATATAGTGCGAAATAATTCGCATAAGCAAGAGTTTTGTTTCCGGTTTCTGCAGCAGAAGAAAACGAGTTCATAAAACGGGACCAGGTTTTGTTTGAAATTGTCTGCGGATCAATGACGGCAAGGTAAAATTTGAGTGTGTTCATTGAACGTGTTGTATAATCGAACTGCATTAGAATTCCTTTTGGCTTGTATTGCTCAATAACGGCCTGCTTTCCGGATATCGCAGTTCGGATAATACTTGAAGGATACCATGAAAACGAGGCAGTCCTGCCAACCGAATCTGCGAATTCGTATTGCCTTCCGAAAAGAACAATAGAATCCGGAGTAGTATTCTGGTTCAAGTAATTCAAAGCATGAATGAGTGATGAATCGTAGAATGTCCAGCCAAAAAGAACAGGACATGGAACAGAATCCGAACAATACCCCGAGTCCTTAAACGAAGCAACAAGCGACACAACCTTGAGATTAAGTTCAGTTGCCGGATTTAAACCGCCCGCATCGGTTGGGAGAGCAAAACCAACTGAGGGAACATAGATGAGAAATGCACTTGCTACACCGCTTATGAAAAGAACTACTGTAAGAATAATAGCTGGAATCTTCTGAAGGAAACTGATGGATGAAAGCCATCTAAAAAGAAAAACAATTCCAATAAGAAAACCAGGCACAACAAACTGGTAATTGTTGTTTTCCGTAACTTCCACCAGGAAAACACTCAGGATCAGGCTGAAAAAGATGCATGCATCCAGAAGAATTGAATTTTGTAAAAGCGGGGATTCGGAAGAATTCTTCCGAAAACCAAGAATTATTGCGAGAGAAGCAAAGGATTTTGACAGGAATGAAACCGCTCCGGACAAAATAAATGGAAGTGCAAAACCGAATAAAAGAACCAGCGTTGCAACCAGTGAAACCAACGGAAATAGGAACAAAAGGATGCCGTTTAGTTGCGATGCTGAAGCAGCAAGTTTGAAAAATCCTGGAAAAAACACCCAAAGATTATGGGAATGCGCACCACTCATAAAGGCCAGAACATAGATTACGAGCGGGACAAAAACAACAAATGGCTGGATAAGCGAGGAGATTGAACGCTCACGCATAGAATAAACCACGGAAACTCCAAGCACTGCCAGAATAATAGGAATTGCAATTGCAGTTTTTGTAAGTGCAAGAGCAAGAATAAAGAGATACTGGACAGGGGTTAAGGAAAATGAACCGCTCGCCGCGGCCTCATCTTTGCGTCCTGAAAGCAAAAACCCAAGCACTAAGGAAAAACCCAGCCCGAATGATGACATAAACGTCAGACGCGAAAGCAGAGCATGCTGCGGAAAACCGAGAATTATTTCCAATGGAAGAAACAACAATGAAGCAAACAGCGCGGTAAACGCAGCTGCAAGCGCAGCTCTGGAAGAACCTGTGATTTCAAAGGCAAATGAATAAAACAGGGTAAGAAAAACCAGAATAAAAATAAGTGGAAGAACAATATAAACCGAAGTAAGAGCGGGAATGTTGAACGAATTTTCCAACAGATATATTAGTATTGGCGCACCGAAATTATACCGAAGGTCCTTTCCATTGTAAGAAAGATCTTTTGTGTCTGGAAGCCATGAAAGAGATTTTGAATTGCTTATTTCATAGGTCCCGTGAAGGGCATCTTTGAAATAAATTCCTTCGGAGGAGTAAACTATATTTCCGGAAATCAGGAATACTGCGGCAATAAAAAATATGGAAAGCGCTGTAAACTGAGTAGAACTGAAAAAGGAAATGTCTGGATTTTTTATTGGAAAATTTCTGCGCACGAGCAACCGATAAAATGTGAATAAGAAAATGAGCGCAAAAAACAGGTAAATTATAGTTGTGAGATCTGGGATTACGAATCTAGCTAGAATAAAGAATATTATGAAAAGTGATATGCCGAGAAGAAATGAAAGGGCAAAACCGAGAAAAGGGCAAACTTTTCCTTCTGGAAGAGAAGCATTATCCGAGGCGTCATTTCGTAACGACCAGACAACTGCACCTGCGAAGGCGAATAGGCACAGAAAAACAAGGGAATTAAAAAAAATTGCCCATGAACCGATGAGAAAATATGAAATGATGATTGCGAAGAGCAGTAAAAATACATTAACGAACGGAAGAAGTTCACCCATTTGAGATTTGGATTCAGAGGACACAAAACCACCGTAAAATGCATGTTGGCATATTTGAAAAATTATTCCTGATGCGCCTTCCATGCATCACTGGTATCTTTTCCTACAACGTCGCTTATATAGTTTTTGAATTTGGAATCAATTATTGGTTTTGTGGTTTTTCCAAATTCTTTGTCAATAAGCAGGAATATTGAACCATAATCATTGAAATCAAACCCATAATATTTACAGAGAAGAAACGGCGCCTTTGCAAAACTGAAAATAGACTGGTCGCAGGCAGTGGACACTGATTTAAAATTACTGTCGCCTGTTCCGTTACCATCCCAGTTTCCGCTTATATGAAAGGAAATTGCTTTTACGAACTGCTCCTGGATTTCATAAGAAACAATTGTCCGCTTGTAAAACATTACATGCGCAGCCTCATGGATGAAAAGCAGTTGGTCCTGAATGCGGATTGCATGTTCCTCGTTGAAAGGAAGAATCCGGTTTTTCTTTTCATAATCGAATGTGCAGATATGGACCGTTCCGTAATCAGAGCCGCTGGAAATTAGATAAAAACCCGTCGATTCATCCGTGGCATTTCCGCACGTTGCATCGCTTGCAAGATGGACCTTTATCGGCTTGACACCTCCGGCAAAATCAACAGATAGAAGTTTTTTGAGTTTGTTTACCGCAGCGGTCATTCCTTTGTGCTTTGCAATCAAAGTTGAACGCGGGACATTACAGGGACGTTCGCAAACCGTGCGGATATCTCCGTCATCATCTGAAATCATGAAAGAGTAGGTATCATCCGTGATTATCTTCAACCCTTCATTACCATAAAATTTTTTCTCGGAATTCTCAGATACATTGATTGTGCTATTCTGAACAACAGGAACTGAAGAAATATTTTTTTCCAGTTGACCAAGAACCGGAATTGAATCCTGGGAAATCAGATTAGAAACGGGATTTTGCAGTTCTGAGCCAGAATTCTTTTTTTCCTGAGGAGAAATGCAGCCGAAAAGCGCAAATAAAAGTGCGACCACGATAATCGCGTGAGCTGTTTGTTTCAGATTCATGATATTACCAGATTATTTATCAAGAGCGGATTTAATAAAATACTCGTGAAACAGAGTCGTGCTCAATTCGGGATGAAATGTTGTGGTAAGATAAAAATTTGAGCAGATTCTCTCAGAAACGGCAACTATTTCGCCATTCGCGCGGGTCGCGAGAACTTCGCAACCAGTTCCGATTTTTTTTATTTTTGGCGCGCGGATGAAGACCGCGTTTAGTGTTTTGAATCCAGAATCTTGATGCTTGCCGAATCTTGCACTTAGTGTTTCCTCAAACGATTCTGTTTGTGAACCGTATGCATTCCTATCAACCTCGATATCCATTAGTTCAAGCGAGCTCTGCCCGCTCTCTTCCTGCCCAGAGATTTTTTTTGCAAGAAGAATTGCGCCCGCACATGTTCCGAAAATATTTGGAATCGCACGAATTTCGTCCCAGCAATTTTCTCTTGTAATCAAACGTGAGAGGACGGTGCTTTCTCCGCCTGGAATGATAAGCGCATCGATTCCGGAGAGGTCTTTTTTCTTTTTCACCGCGACAACTTCGCAATCAACAAGCCCGATAGCTTGCGCTGCATTTATAGTCGTAGAAAAGTGTTCTGAAACACTTCCTTGAAATGAAAGCACTCCGATTTTCATGAGAAACACCGACGTTAATATGGATAAACGAGTTAAAAAAACTGGAAAAAACACCAAAAAATCAAATTCCTAAAAAAAATCACGACGGAGAAATATTCGTCTTAATAACATTTAAAAGCATTATTTTTATTAATGAATGCAATTCAAGAGGAAAAGATCAAAATGGATGGATTGATACATCTGCATTTAACGGTCAACGCGCGGATAAGCCCAAAATTTTCCGAGCTTCCGAAAGATGCGGCACAGCAATTTGTAAACGAATTGCTCCGCACCGTTGGGATGAAGCCTTTGGGCCAGCTGCAATGGGCAGACGCCGTGGACCTGGATTTCCCAGGGCAAAGCATGGTTCAGATGATAACAACTAGCCACTGCTCACTACATTTCTTCGCCCACACTGATGGAACAAATGAAATATACTTTGATTTGTATTCCTGTAAGCCATTTGACACAAACAAGGTCATTGATGTCCTTGACAAAAAATTCGGGCTGGAGGAATGGCACGGGGTATTATATCATAGGGCAACTGGCAGTGCGCCCAAAGTCAAAACACTTACGGGAGAGAAAAATTCCCTGGTAATGAGGGCTTAGTTGCAACCCCGGCATCCGGTTTCCAGCAATCGGCAACGGGCAAACAGCAGCGAGCAACCAGTTTCGAATTTTAATTTTTTCTTTTTGTTTAGAGAAGCTTTTCAATTATCTATCAAAATAAGTCGTAGCTCCGATAGTTACATCACACACCAGCGAGCCGCCTGTTTTTGTGCATGAACGCTTGTCCTTTGCATACAGGGACATCAACTGGTCTTTCAGCTCATTAAAAACAGAGGATTTTTGAGACACGCGAACGTTCCATGAGAATATGATCGCGTCGGCATTGAAATCATCCAACTGCTCGGAGATATTTTTATCGCAGCTTAGTTCGACATAAAGTGTATTAGGAGAGATGTCTGTAGATATGGGGCGGCACATGATTGGGTATTTATTGAGAAGGGTAAAGGATGTGCTGGCTTTTTTTGAAAGATATATCTTTGGCCAGCTGTCAAGCGTTGATGAAAAAACATTCCCACCCTGCGCCTCGAGTGAAAGCACTAAACGGTCATCGGAATGAACATTGAAAAATTTGCACCGCACGATGTCCTGCGGCCAGCAGGTTGTAAGCGACGAAGGTGTGAAATAAACGCTGGTAAGAAAAATATATGAGAGCAATATAATTGAGATGATTGGAACGATTAAAGATTTGACCGATTTGATTGAAGATATATCGATGGACATAAGAAAAAATAACAATATAGGTTTAATTATATTCGCTACAAAGAAAAATTATGGAAAAGAAAGAAGAATGTGGAATAGCGGCAGTATTTTCTAAAAAAGGAAAGCCGATCACCCATCATCTTTATCATATGCTGATTGCACTTCAGCACCGCGGACAGGACGCGGCAGGAATCGCTGTCTGGGATGGAAAAACTCTGATTATTAAAAAGGGGCTTGGGTTAGTTACCGAAGTATTTACCGAAAACGATCTTAGTTCTTGGGCTCTTGCAAATGCGACGATAGGAATAGGTCATACCAGATACCCGACAACGGGTAGGTGTCTGGTAGTAGATGTGCAACCAATAATCCACCAGGATATAGCCGTAGCACATAACGGTCATATAGCAAATTATCCAGAAGTCAGGAAAGAACTGGAAAGAAGCGGTTATGAGTTCAAAAGCACTGTTGATTCCGAACCAATCGCATTTTTATTACATGAAAAGAAGGGAGAGGGAGAACGTAAGGCAGTCAAAAACGCCATGGATGTGTTGGATGGCTCTTATTCTGTGGTTTCTATATTCGAGGGCAAGCTTGTGGTTTTCAGAGACCCACATGCGTTAAGACCACTGGTATGGGGCGAGAACGAGGATTTCATATGCTTTGCATCTGAAAGTGCAGCGTTGGATATAATTGGTGTGCCACACTGTGGAACAGTTGAAGGCGGAACCATGAGGGTTATTGATGCTAACGAAACTAAAGAAACTACAATAAAAAAAGGTGAAATAAAGAATTGTATGTTTGAATATGTTTATTTTGCAAGGCCGGATTCTATAATAAACGGAAAATATGTGTATGAGATAAGAAAAAAACTCGGCTGGATTTTGGCAAAAGAGCACCCTGTCGAGGCAGACATAGTTGTTCCGGTTCCTGATACTTCCAGAACAGCGGCCGAGGAATTTTCAAGAGAAACAAAAATTGCAATGGAAGAGGGATTGATAAAAAACAGGTATATAGGAAGAACATTTATAATGCCAACACAGGACAAACGGGCATACGCAGTGAGGATAAAACTAAACGCGATAAAAAAAATATTTGAGAATAAACGAGTTGTTCTTGTTGATGACAGCATCGTGCGCGGGACAACACTGCGCGAGATTGTGCGGATGGTTAGGGAAGCAGGTGCGAAAGAAGTGCACTTGAGAATAACCTGCCCCCCTTTAAAGGCGCCGTGCTTTTACGGGGTGGATATGTCAACGTACGAAGAACTGATAGCAGGACACAAGACTGTTGACGAGGTGCGGAAATTCATGGGTGCTGACAGCCTTGGTTATGTTTCAATTGATGGATTAAAGAAAGCAATAGGGCTTCCGGTGTGCACAGGTTGCCTTGATGAGGATTATCCGACGGAAACCGCAAGAAGGCT
>DUGF01000107.1 GCA_013331535.1 Microcaldota archaeon
TAAGAATAAAAATAAATTTTTAAATTTCATATTATAACTTTGGTTTAGCACATATATAAATATTTCTTTAAGCAATGTTTTGTAACTGGCCATTACTTAGCTCTTTTGAAGCATGGTTTCGGCATTTTGATAGGCAAACTTTTCTTGAACCGCCGGGTCTAATTGCCCGATAAACGCCCGGGATAATTCTTCAAATAAGCGGCTTACCTCTTCACCATAATGCCACGTGAACCCCCCTCTATCTGTTCCCCACGTAAATCTGTCAGGATGCTTTTCAATTTTTGTTTTCCAGTCATTTACCGCCCCGTTTAGCATCGCATTAAAATTTTGTTTAACTTTTGATACATACTCTTCTTCGGTTCCAGAAACGTGAAGGGCATCCCCCGAATAAGGAAGGCGGGAGAGAACTGCGTCTATTGAGTAATAGACATTAGGATATTTGCCCATCAAGCCAATAATGGCACCCTCTATCTCGTCCCCATGGAAGTAAAACTTCACGGTGGGATTTTTTTGAATCAGATTTTCAACAGCTTGTTCCTGTCCTCGGTCAGGATGAATCATGACNNGCCATTTCGCCGTAGCCGGTGAACAGTCCCTTATGGGCAGCTTCGATATCTTCCAATGCTTTTAGGCTGTATTGAACAGGTGCTAAGAATACACGGATTTTTCCTGAAGAATCATTCTTTATGGATTCTGCCTCGGCCAACCTTTTTTCTGACGACAGCTGGGCGTTCCAATAAAAAAGAATTGTTCCCTTCACCTTTTCTTTATCAAATATGCATAAAAGATTGTTTAGGCTGACTTCGGAAAGATCAGGTACGTGAAAGTGAGCATCAAAAAGAGGACCCGTATAATAGGGAGTATTGCTAAATTGTCTCACCAATGGTGTTGGTTCGCAGGGACTAAGTGCGCTTTTAGGTGACTGTTCTGCAGCCACTTCCTGAGTTTTTACTTCTGGCTTTGGTTGTGGTTCGACAATATCCTTTTCAATCGTTTCACTAGCTTCCCCTGCAACCTGTTCGATTACCGGTTCTTTTATAACTTCAGGCTGTTCAACCTGGTTTTGCGCTTCTTCCGGAATTTCAGAAACTGGCGCTGAACAACCAAATACTATAAATGCTGACAACAAAAGAAATCCCAACAAATGCATCTCTTTTTTCATTTTGAAATTAGATTTTTAGCCGTATTTAATCTTTTCTATTTTATAGCGAGCGGCTAGATATGATCTCACTTTTTCTTTACACTATACACCAAAATTATCACCAACAAAATTACAATGCCCATAGGAATAATAATCCACAATAAGTTGTTCTGCGGGGTTTCTTCAACCATTGGTCGCATTTCCTCTCTTGGGGGGGCTCTTTCATTTTCATATATGCCCGGAGGGGCTTGAGCCACATTTTCTTTTTGTGTTTCTGCTTCCAAGGGCACTTTTGAAATTCCACCACTAAAGAAATAAGTTTCGCCTGTTTTTGCGGCTCCAACAATAACCGTAGCATCGTCCGAAATGTAGGAGAACCTCATATCCATACTAGGCTCCAGTAGTTGTGTTCTGTGTTCCCACAAAATTGTTCCGCCCGTATCCCTCAACTCGAGTTCACCCCTCTGGTTTCCACTAAGGATATATCTTTTGTCTTTTGTCATTGCTCCGCTCACCGAGTCGTATCCTTTCCAGAGCACATTGCCTTGGCTATCGAGAAAAACTAGTTCGCTTCTGGTTCCTCCAACTACAAATGAAGCTTCTGGCCCTATTTCCGCCCACCTGAAACCTCCGTCTGTTTCGTAAGCCCACAAGTCATTCCCGTTCTTGTCAAGAAGATGTAAGTATCCTACATGGCCTCCTGCTGCAGAGAATTCATTTCCTGGAGTTGTCGCGATGAAGCCATAAGGCCAAGAATGGACATAGGTTTTCCATTTATTGTTCCCGTTTATATCAAAAAGATATACATTATCATCTCCGCTTCCGACAAGTATGTGCGAGTCATCATCGTAAAACTTCATTGCTCGCACTTGCCCGCGCGTGAATTTTTTCCAGATTTCCCTACCGTCAACCGCGTCAAGCAGATAAGCATAGCCTTCTGTATCACCCACTGCAACAAGCTTGCCGTCATGCGAGAATCTTACTTCCTGGAAAGGGATATCATTCAAAAATTTTTTCCAGACGAGTTCCCCATCACTTTTGAACATAAGGACCTTTTCAAATGCTTTTCCAGAATTGCCGAACTGGCCTGAGCCCAATCCGACTGCGATAAGCGAGCCATCAGGTGAAAGGTCAATGCCCCTAACCTCATCAGCAGTCTTTATTTTAAGGAGCTGTTTGCCTGATGTGTCAAAGATATAAAAATAGCCTTCAAAACTGTCTGTTTTTATGCGCAAGCCCCCCACGCCTAAGGCAATATATTGTCCATTGCTTGAAACCGCAGCTCTCCAAACCCCTTCCCAGGCGCCCGGGTCAAGCTTTATCTCCTTAACAAGCTCATAGCTGCCTTTTTCTTTTGCCTTGTTCAGGNNAAGCGCTGGCAGGCTTGAGCTATAATCGCCGCTGGGTCTTGTGCGTGATTTGCCTTCAAATCTTTTATACTTGAAAAAAACTTCTGCGTCAGCAATAGGCTGCCCTGTCTGTGCATCAAGGACTTTCCCGAAGACCTTTGTTTCCTCATTTAGTTGCTGGCTTTTTACTATTGTTGTGATGGTTACTTGCTTGGCTTCGACTTTGCTCTCAAATTCCCTGCCGGGACGGACAGTGATGGTTCTTGTGAAGCTTATCTCATTTTTTCCCGCAGGGACTCTTGGAGGCACCTCAAAGCCAACAATCGGCTGGCTTTCGCCTGCTTCAAGAAAGATATTGGGCGGCTGCGGGTGGAAGCCTATTGCAAGTCCAGGATTAATCGGATTCTGCTCGGGTTGAGTTTCGTAAAGCAGCTGTAAAAAAGAATTGCCGGTGTTCTTAACAATACAATTGTATTTTATTTCACCATCAAATTGCTCAGTAACCGTTACAGGAGTGTCGCAATTGAAATCAAAATTTTCGGCTGCATAGGCAATACCTACTACATATAACATAAAAATTATAACGGCAAAAACTAGGCCATACGCTCTCATTTTTTCTCGCTCATCCTGTAATCTTCCCTGTGTGGCTTTCAACCGCAGGTAATTGCGGAGGCACGACTTTTCCATAGAATACACGAATGGTATTCTCATCGATTTTCAAGACAGAGGGATCGTATACATTATCTCCTTGGAAAACGGCTATTGGTTCGCCAAAATCGAGCCCATCAGGCGATTCTACATAATAAATTCCCTTTGGAACTTTGGCAAATCTTTCATCTATAGAGGCTGCAAAAAGTACATATTTATCGGCGATTCTGGCCAATGCCGGATCAACCAGGTTTGGAACCCTAATTCCTGCTTCTTTTACAAAATCAAGCCCATCAGAAGATATAGCTGAGCCAATTCCGTGCTGCATTCCTGATGCGGTTACGTAATATATTCTTACTCGGCCATCAGGGAGAGTTATCGCATCGGGTACAGAAGCCCAGCCATTGTCCCCATTAGTCTCTGAATCAATTCTAAGTCCTTCTTTTTGGAAAGTTAATCCATCCGAAGATACTGCAGAATAAATTTTGTGTATAGACTGTCCCGGTCCAGGGTTCAGACTATTAGCACCTTTGTAGTACATCCTCATTTTTCCGTCCGGAAGATTTACGATAGTCGGGTCACAAACCTGGAATTCAAATCCCGTCCCTGGGGAGATTCTTACTCCTGACTCTTTTGCAAAAGTCAGGCCGTCCTTGGAAATCGCAGACAATATCCCTTTGCTGTTACAGTAGTACAAGCGAGCTTTTCCATCCTTCAAGCCATGGACAAAAGGAACCGACCCATCCACAATTCTTGAGCCGACGTCTTTTTCCCAAGAAAATGGCAATGTTTCTGCAACCAGTTCTGTTGGCATATTGTTAATTTCAGGGATTAAATCTTGAGGTGTTTCAGAAACGAGTTCTGGTTCTGCTTCCGGAACATTTGCAATAGATTCAGGTATTTTTTCTGCAGGAGATTCAGGAACATTCTTAGCGCAGCCATAGCCCAACAAGGCAAATATCATCAGAAATAAGATAACAAGAATTGCCTTTTTCATCTTTAAGCGCTTAAACAATTGTCGCGAAAACATCGCCGCTGACTTGATGCGTGTATGTGGAGCCGCTCTTTGCAG
>DUGF01000101.1 GCA_013331535.1 Microcaldota archaeon
ACCCAATCTTTTTAATTTTGTTGTACCGCAATAGATAGATTACATTAGCCCCGTCGTCTAGTGTGTCCTGTGTCTCAAGTCCCGCGTCCAGAACGCGAAACGCTAAACAGGAAACAGACTTTGGTCAAGGATGACAGGCTCTGGCTTATTGAAGTTTCAAAACTTCAAGAAAGAGAAACCTGTATACGTCGGTTCGAATCCGATCGGGGCTATAACTTTTTAATCCAAACTGCATAAATACCGCCATGCATACCTTAAGCGAGGAGTTCAAAAAAAGCTTTGAAAATGAAAGCTGGGACTCCATAGCTCACATGGCACTGACGTTCCAAATCGAACTTGATGAAGAGGACAAACATCAGAAGCGACTCAAGAAGGAATTGGGAATGCTCAAGCACGTGCTTCATCATCATTTGAAAGATCAGGAGGCTGCGGCAAGAAACCTAAACATAACCTTCTTTGTCCGCTTGCATAAAACAATAGCAAGATTGGAAAAGGCATTTGACAGGCATGACGTAAAAAGAAGGGAATTTTTGGTATTCCTCAAGGCAATTTTGCATAAACTAAGAAACACAAGATTCATGGTATTCAAGACATTGGAACGAAAAAACGAATTTGGAAAAATGAAGGGATTGATGGACAAAAAGAATTAATGGAAAAAATTAATAGCGACAGGGAATAATATGACCGAACTCTATAGAGAACCTCTGAAAATAGAACTTGACGGGGCAAGACTGCATGTAAATGGAGCACCGCATCCGAGCAGCGTGAGAAAGCTTGGCCAAATGCAAGAAGTGTTGATGCAGCATGTCGAGCCAAAATCAGAAGAAGATTTCAACACGTACTGGATGTACCGCAAAGTATTCTTCTCGCATAACATCCGATTTGATATTACCCTTCTACCAGCAAGAATGCTCGGGGGAGAATACATGAAAACATATGGTCATTATCATCCAAAGGCACAGGATGAAAGCGGGCTTGGGTATCCGGAAATATACCAGGTGCTCAAAGGAAAGGCTATTTTTGTACTTCAGGAAAAAAACAAGGATGGAAGCGTAAATGTGACAGTGCAGGATGCAAATGAAGGAGACATCGTGATGATGCCTCCAGGAAACGGGCACGTTACCGTAAATAATGGAATGGAAAACCTCATATTATCTAATTTGGTATATGATAATTTTGAATCAGAATACGAGGATTATAAGTTATATAGAGGAGCGGCATTCTATGCCACCGAAGAGGGATTAAAACAGAACACGGAATATCTTGTTAAAAAATTCAGCCGCACCACTGCATCGGAATTCATCAAAAAATACGGAATCACGGTAAAGGATCTACTTAAAGAGTTTCACAGCAACCCGGAAAAATTTGCTTTCTTAGAAAAACCCGGACTTCTCTTTGGGCGCTGAATTTAGTCTTCCGCTTGCGAGCTTTTCATTCCCGCCACCGCCTCCTCCGAATTTTGAAGCCAGCTTTTGCATGAGCTCACTGGCATTAACGCTTTTGTTTGCTGAAGCGCAAACTACGTCCCCGAGCTTGTTTACGAGAATTGCTGAAGCTCCCGCATCTCCAAGTTTAATTGCTGAAGCCCCTGCGCCACTTGCTGAAAGTAGAAGATTACCGATTTTCCTTAGGGTTTCCGCATCAGTGTCCAGTATTCTGACTGCTGTTTTTCCGCTCGCAATGCTTTCTTTTATTATTTCCGCAGCCTCGCTCTTTGCAAATCCTTCTGAAAGCTCTCCGATCTTTTTCTTCTGTTCTTTCCATTCGTTGAAGAACCGCTCGACGGTCTTTTTCAGCTCATTGTCGCTGACGCTTACAACCGAAGCGGCATCCCGGAGAAGCCTTTCCTTTTCCTGAACATATGCGATTGCAACGGTTCCGCATTTGTAGGTTATCCTCTCTATACCGTCCTGGATTCCCTCGCGCTTTACTATTTTGAAACAACCTATTTCTCCTGTGCTTTTCAACATGTGGTGGGTTCCTCCGCATGCTTCGGTGTCAATTCCTTCAACCGAAACAACGCGAAGTTCTTTTCCCGGAACAGCTCCGCCCTGATAAAGTGTGAAACCATATTTTGATTCCGCAACGTTTCGCGGCAAAACTTCAACGAGAATAGGAACGTTTCGTGAGATATATTCGTTTACCTTTAATTCGATTTTGTCAAGTTCCTCTTGAATTATGCGTTTGTAATGCGTAATATCCAAATGCGCTTTTTCCGCATCTTTGTGAGAACCGCCCTGCCATATGTGGCTTCCGAGGATTTCACGACAGGCAGCATTTAGCAAATGCGCGGCAGTGTGATGACGGGTGATTGTTTTCCTGCGCTCCAAATCAACTTCGCATTTAACTTTTTGCCCTGATTTGAATTTTGAAGTATCGGCAACAAGATGAAGGGTTACGCCTGCTTGCTTCTGAGTATCGATTACAGCGATTCCGTTTATCGTTCCTATGTCTCCGACCTGCCCGCCACCTTCGGGATAGAATGCGGATTTATCAAGAACAATATATTTTCCGCCCAACACTCCGAGAACTTTTGCCTCGAATGAACTCTTTTCGGAACCAACTTTTTTAGTTGGATCGGGATAATAGAGCGGCTCTGTTTTATCGAATTTTGAAACATCCAGCTTTGCATCTTCCTGCTCTCCGCTCTTTGATTCCCCTTCTTTTTCGCGCACTAAACCGTAGAAGTTTCCGGGTACGTGAACTTTTACCCCGGATTCTTTCGCAACCTCTTCTACGAATTCAGGCGGAACGCCATGGCTTTTGTAAAGCGTGATAAGATCATCCGTCTTGATTGAACTGTTTAATCCGTCAGCACCTTTTGACAGCATTGAAACTACTTTTCCCCGCGCTTTTTGTTTTGTTGCCTCGTATTTCTTTTTTTCTTCTGCGATAATGTCTGCGGTTGATACGACTCCGTTCTTCAAGTTCGGGAATAAACCAAGCAGATGCTGAGCATGAAGCTCAAGGATTTTTGCATAATCAAACTTAAATCCATATTCCTCTTCAAAACCAAACGCACGCCTGAGAATAAGCCGCAGATTATATCCGCCTCCAGCATTGCTTGGGAGCATTCCATCAGTAACCGCTGAAAGAACCGTTAGTAAATGATCGCTCGTGGCATAAAGCGCATGCAACGGCTCGATATGCGAAAACAGTTCCTGCTTGGAAATGCCCAGTTTTTTTGCAATTGATTCTTTTTCCGCCTCAACGTCCGCAACCTCGTCTATGTTAAGGCTTCCGGACATTTTGGCGTAATTAGCAAACAGTTTCTCATCAACTGAGACCCCATGTTCTTTTTTCATGTATTTTATTACAGGACCGAAGACAACTTCATAGCTGGTTGCAGCGTCGTTTGTTATCCATGCAAGCCTTTCAAGGCCTGCACCCATATCAATAACCTTAGTTTGCAGCTCCCGACCAGTACCATTCGGCAAAACTTCATACTGCATGAAAACGCAGTTTCCTAATTCGAGCCCTCCGACAAAATATTCCATGCTTGGCCCGTAATTTCCTCCTCCTGCCCAGACATCTTCCATGAAAACAAGTTCTTCTTTTTGAATTCCAAGTGCCTTCAGGTATGCGACATCATGCATCAATGCCTCATCCTTCCAGTAAAAAAGCCCGGTCTTTTTTGTATTAAATGCGTGCTGGCCAACCATAACGAAATTGGTGTAGTGCCGCCCGGTTACACCAACGTTTGCTATATCAGGAAATCGAATGCAGTGCTGCGGTATGAGGAGAGGATTGTGTGGTGGGGGGAGTTCACCATTAACCACATATGGCTGAAAATCGTTAATCGATGCTATGGAAAAGTAAAGGTCGTCTCTCCATCTTGCAACAGTGGGATAGGAATCAATTATCCCATGGCCATGCTTTGAAAAATATTTCTTTAGCTCGTTCCAGGTCTCAACATAACCCAGTTTCCGCCTGGAGGGGGATTTTCCAATGAACGGGTATCCAATGCACGACGCGTCTGCACATAGTTCCCTCTCACCGCCACTCCAGAAATTCCTTCCACATTTCTTGCATTTCTGGCGGGTGAATCCCATCTCGACAATACTCTTTATCTTGTAATGCTTCTCCCAGTCTCTGGAGAACTGCTTTCTGAGCTCGTTTTTGTCAACATCTGGCATGAAATCAACTTTTATAGTCTAATGCTTTTTCTGAGAAAACTTTTAAACTAACGGTTATCCCTTGAAGCAGCTACCCCCAGGCACAACCATATAATTTTTAAACAGAATTCGACTCATTCTTAAAATACCGTTTACTCTTAGCTGTGGGCCCGTAACTCAGCTAGAACCTTTTGACTTCTGAAACCATAGGGCAAAACGTTTCATCGAAAAGCCCTTAGACGGCATAAGTCATTTGGTTCCTGGATTGGTAGAGTGCCGGACTCTTAGAGTCTTTGGTCTTGAGTTTTGAGTCCTGAGATTTAAGAAATCCGTTTGCCAAGGGTTCAAAGAGCCCTTCGGGGGGAGTCCCCCCTAAAGTGCTTCACCCCCAGCAACCCCCCTTAAATAGGGAAGGACTGGAATGAAAATCCCTTCGGGCCCGCTTTCTGTTTTTAGCCTTTGGCATCTTCGAGAATACAGTGGAAGATGTGGATATTTTCTTCTTTGGCACAATCACTCTCCCGAAATTCTCATTAAAAGGAGAAGCAACACGAAACGGAGATGTAAAATGAATGGCCGCCCTTCTTGAGAGACGACCGACTGCAAATTTCGGAGTTCCCAATGTTTTTTGCCCAGTGCGAATAGATGAAACCGGAGTGTGGAATTTTTTATCGAAAACAACACTGAGTTTTGGTTTTGCAATTTTCAGATTGTCGGATTTCCGATTTTCTTTTTTTGAACGGAAACGAGATGAGAAGGCGGATGATACATGCACCATTGGTTTTTCTTTTTGTGACTTTTCTCTTCGGAATGCTGCTTTTGGTTTTATAGGTGCAATTTTTGATACAACTGTTTTTTGTCTTTTCGAAACTTGTTTTTCCGCTTTTGGAGAGTTTAATTTTTGTGGAACCGCTTTCTGGTTTTTTACTCTCTTTAAATCTGTTTTATGCGGACCCGTCTTTTTGATTTTTTCTTTCTGCGAATCCACTCGTTGTAGATTGAATTTTTGTGAATCAATTCTTTGTGTTCGTTTCTTGGCTTTTCTTTTTTCCAAAGGATTATTTAATTTGATTTCTTTAAGAGGTTCACGCTTTGAGAATTTTCTTCCTGGTTTTTCCTGAGGATTTGATGGTTTTCTGGATTTCTTTTTGGTTTTGGGGATTTCTGATGTTACTGCCTTCTTTGGAATGTTTTCAGTAGCGTGCGGTTCTTTCCATTTTGGTTTAATCGAAGGCTTGACAGTTGGCTTGGCCAAAAATTTCTTTCTGGAATCCGAAACACGTGGAACTTCATTTGAAATTTTCGGTTGATGGAACCTAGAGTCTGCAACGCCTCTCTTTTTTCTGTGGGTTTGAACATACGTCTGAACAGGACCGGTGTTTGAACGAACCGACTTTTCAGATCTTGCAAATGATACGATCTTCTGAGCTCTTCGCTGCGACACATTTCTTGGATTCGAAACAACTATTCCTTCTTCTGGTTTTCTTTCAATCGCGGTTTGCGGTAAAAACGAGGACGTCGTGGTCCGGATCTTTTCAGGCATTCGCGGTGTAGTTTGCAGAACAGTTTCATACCTGACAGCAGAAATAGAAACTGCTTCAGAAACTGTTTTTTGAATCAAAGTGGCAGAAGAATGTGGAATGAATGGAACGGATTGTGGCGGTTGAGAAACCTTGTGTGAAACGAATGTGCTCGGCGCATTGAAAGGGTTGGCACGGGATTGGCTAAATCCCGATGCAGGAATAATGCGCATCGGTTCAATTTTGGTATCCGCAACTAAAGCGCGGGATGAAATTAAGGAAGGCACAACCGATTGCAACAACGTAGATATAGTTACCCTGACAACGAAATCGCGAAGAGATTGAGAAGAAGAAGTCGCTACTATATGAAACGGGGATTGAATCGTTTGAAGAACACGTGTAGGTTGAACCGCTGGAAGGATAGGTGGAGATGGAACTGTTGGAAGCTGGACTGTAGTTGCGGGGGCGATGGTTTGTTTAACAGGTGACTCTTTAGAAGAAACAGAAGAAACAAAAGAACCGAAAGAGGAAGAATCGATGGAAACAACACTCTGTGACGCTGATGCAGTCTGTGCGTTTTCTGAAAGAAACTGAGCCCTGGTGGTGTTTACAGTTTCGGAAGAAGCAGAAACAAACGGAAGAAAATCCGAACGAAAGGAAGATGGAGTCGTGCCGTGTACGTGTTGCGATTGTACCGGTTGCGAATTTTGAGAGCCGCCCGATGACGCGGAGATTGACACAGATATTGGCAAGGACGAGACCGCAGGTGCCTGAAGCTGGATAGATTGAACCGACAAATTCTGCAATGTCAATTGTTGCAATACGAACTCATCTTTTCCTGAGAATTTACCATCCTTTTGTAACAAAAAGTCCTGTTTCTCGATAGACGCTGTGTTTGTTGAAGGATTGAAGGTTCCAGGAATGTAAATTTCGGATTCCTTTTGTTGAATAAGCTTGGCATCCATGTCATCTCTATGGGCACTACCGCCACCAACCGCTTTAGTTTGACTGATAGACTTATACACCTCTGTGTTTCTCACATTTGCATCATATACAGAACCAAGTAAGTAATCCCGATTTGCATTTTGCAGTTTTATCTCGTTTGGTTCTGTATAGATCGATCCAAATTTGTTATTTGGATCAGGATATTGAATACTCCTGGCATCATTTGGTGCGAAAAACATAGCACCTGAATTTGAAGAAGCTGGATGAACTGAAGTTGAAACTCCGTCATAAAACTTCGCGTTAAGGCTCCGAACTGAATCTGCATCAAGAAGTTGGAACAGATCATCTGGAAGGGCCTTTGTCATTCCGACATCATCACGAAGGAAAAAATTGAACACTTCCGCCCCGGAGAGAAATATAGAAGTAAGGTTCTCATAAAGAACTTCACTATTACGAAGAAACCGGACGCACATTTCGACTTCACTATCGCTTTCTCCGCCGCGCATTGAATAAAACTGAATCCAATCCTTGAGACGAATTCCTCCAATTTCAACCTCTTTCAGATAATGCTTCATCATTTCTTGGCTGAACTCAACGTTGCAGTTCCCTCCATGTTGCTTTACTACATCCATTATTCCTTCTAGAAGCGTAATTCCCTCTCTTACAAAACCGCTTATTGCCCTGCGATGGCCTGTGCGGTCCTGAACATGAAGTTTTAGTAGAACAAGTTGATTAGAACTAGACATATCAGCCAATTAGAATATTTGGATTTTTATAGGAATCGCTTGATGATCTCGCGCCTTTCGAATGCAATATCGCATCTTGCCTCGACCATTTTTCTTATATTATCGCCCTCTTGCCCAGTTCCCTTGCCAGAGTCATCTGCTCAAACGGTTTTCCTGAGTTTTCCTTCTCGACCAGCGATGCAAGCTCTTCAAGCGTCATTTCTTTCTTTTCCCCGCTTGCGCGTAGCGTTACGCTCAGCTTCCCACTCTCTGCTTCCCGATCCCCAACCACCGCAACATAAGGTATCCACTCGCGCTCGGCGTCCCGGATTTTCTTTCCCAACTGTTCGCTTCTGTCATCAAAATCAACGCGCACACAATTTCCTTCAAACGTTTTCATGATTCCGCTTGCATAATCGCGGTGCTTATCACTAACAGGGATAATACGGACTTGTGTTGGCGCAAGCCATATCGGCAACATCGCCTTTTTCCCCTGTTTCATCTTCCTTGCCTCATTCTCAAGCAATGCGTAAATCACGCGTTCAAGGCTTCCTGAAATCGACGCGTGCAGAATTAGCGGCTTTTTCTTAGAGCCGTCCTCTGCAATGTAATTTATGTCATATGTGTCCGCATTCTCAACATCTATCTGAACAGTTGAAAGTGCGCTTGCCTTGTCGTTGTTGTCAATGAAATTGAACTCGAATTTCGTGATGAAATACGCGTAACGTTCCTTGAAAAGCTCCACCAGCACAGGTTTCCCCCATTTTTTGATCATTGAAAGGTACCAATCCTTATTTTCTTCAAAAAAGTCTTCCTGAACCCGGAAGCCTGCCTCGCTGTCCAAACCCATATCATTCATCCAGTCAAGAGATTTGAAGAATTGCGCCTCGAACTCAGTCTTTGCCTGTCCGATATCCCCGCAAAACGTATGCATATCCGGCATTGTGAATGCCCGCAACCGCTTGAGCCCCGCGAGTTCACCGCCGTGCTCGCGACCGAAACTATATCGCGTCAGCTCGAACATTTTCAACGGAAGGTGCTTGTGGCTTATGACCATATCATGCGCAATCAGGAATTGCCCAAAACACGCGGCAAACCGCAAAAATAGTTTCTTATCCTCGCTGATTACGGTATACTGGCGCGCGGGAAAGCGGTTCAAATATTTCTTTAACGTCGGGTGCTCGTAATCATACATTATCGGGGTTTCCACTTCCATTGCTCCATAGTTAGAACAGTAATCCGTAATCGCGCGTTCGAGAATCTTTTTAATGAGCCGCCCTTTCGGAAGGAATCGGAAATTACCGGAATCACTTCCTGGTTCGTAATCAATAAGTCCGTGTTCCTTCATGATTTTTATGTGCGGAGGCTCGGTTTCATATGCACGTACTTTTTTTGTTTCATAGGTTGCAAACGTTTTCAGGCCATCATGTTTCCCGTAATTGAATTTCTCGATCTCGTGCAATTTCCCATCAAGATCAAATATATGGAAATGACTCTTCAACACGCTTTCCTGTTTCAGGCTTGCGGAGATGACTTCCTTTTCTTTCTCACCACCTACTGTCAACCCTCCACTACCCACCCCCGCGCCAATCTGCTTTCCCTGATCCCCCTCTGCCTTTAATTCGCGAGATAACTCGCTAAGCGGATGGCCTTTGCACTTAAGAGTATAACCTTTATACCAACCAAACGGAGAATGATCTGCCGAATATCCTGCGTGTTTCAACAATCCTTCTGCTTTGTCAATAACAGCACGCGCAACCCGCGGTGCTGACGGCTTAGAAGTCAAATGAACAAGCGGATAAAGAAGGATATTTTTTGCCTTTAACTGCTTTGCAACATTTTCAGTTTCGCTTGCGAGTTTCTGCGCTACAGAGGCAACGTCCTCATCACCCGTCTCAACCGCAGTAAACACTACGAGCACTTCCTCGTATTTCTGCTTCCCTTTTTGCTTCTCGTCGATCGCTTCTGCATCCTTTATCGCCTTGCTAAGCGCCTCAACTTCAATGAAATCCGCGTGGACAGTTAAGATTCTCATAAAAATTTCACCTCTAAATTTTTATACTGTCGAAAATCTCTGATTTTCTCCATCTCATATAAAACACTCTCTTGACATTTCGTATAAATCATATAAATAAGAAAAAATAAAAAAGAATCAGAAATGCAAATCCTGGGGATTGCGGCAGCTTTCAAATGGGTGAGACGGAGACCGCAATCTATAGTGGAATGGATCTGACAACGGAAAGTGGAATGGATCTGACGACAACGGAAAACTGCGTTTGCCTGCCCATCCATTAAATTCTTCTGCAATCACTCCCAGCGGAACATCTGTATCAAGCAATGGCAGGATACTTTCTGGCTTTCTACGTCGCATATCCAGCCAGGCAGTGAGAAGATACCTATTCCCCGATTTCAAAAGTGCTGCTAGTCCAGATACCCTCGCACTTATTATTGGTTCGGCTTCCCTTTGAAAGAACTCCTGCAAAGCACGCGGATCAGCCTCATCCAGGCGTCCTTTTCCCGGGCGTATCGCACATTCAAGCGCAAGAAGATGGGGGGCTCTAAACCTAAACCGCCTGCTTTTAACGACTCCATTGCCGCACCGGACTTGGCATCCCTCTGGTATTTCCAGCTTAAGAATTACCATTGCCATTCAAACACCTCCAGACAGCCATGCGCGACACTTTGAATATGTCGGCTATGCCCCGCACGCAATACTCTCCACTCAGGTAGAGCCTTTTTGCCAGATCCACTTGTTCAGCACTAAGGACTCTTTTTCTCCCCCTGCGCTCAAACCGATTGGATTCTTCTTTAGATTCTTCTAATCCCTTGCTGTGTTTCTAAACACCCTTTTTCATTTTTCATTCAAATCACCTCAAAATATGTTTGATGATATTGTGGTCTCAACCACACAAACCTCAAACCATTTTTTTCTAATAATATCTCCAGATTCTTCCAGCACCAATTCTACCCGAAAAGAAAATTCAAACAAAAAACCGGATTTCTTCAAGGGTCGGGCTGGGAATATGGAATTAGCATGTAGTTGTTATGCCCGAATCCTGAACTGACATTTTGATCAAATAGATTAGAGGTTAGGTTCTATTTAAAGGTTTGTCACGGAAAAATGGATTGTGATTACCTGATTTATTGACACCCAGATAAATGACATATGGGATTCACCCCTATAGCCCCACTGCTCGCGCCTTCTCGGTGAGACCAGCGAGGCAGGCAGAACTCTCGGCGGTTTTAATTAGTCCGATTTAGGTATTATGAAGATGGATTGGATAAATAAAACCAGATAGCGGCACTCCAATTAACCGAAATTCAGCCCTTTGTTTTGATATACTTGAACGCGTCGTGTCCTGCATGGACTTTAACATAATTCTTCACGAACGCAAGAAATGCGCGCGGCTTTTCAACAACAAGTCTTCCGTCACGCACCCGCGCACCAAAACCAAGCCTGATGAGAATCATTTCATCCTGTTTTCTAGGCCGGTCGATATACACAAATCCCTTTACATCAATCCCGCCTGCGGAATCAAACATTCCGGCAAGATAACTTGCGGCGTATTCATTCAGATATTTGAACCGCTCGAGCTGCTCGTCTTCAACATCCTGAAAGAATTTTCTATATGCAGTATGGTAAAAGTAAACGCTATCTGCATTTGCCAGCAACTTATCGGACGTGGTAAGACCTCTCTCAAGTATCTCTTTGGAAAAAATCTCACAGAATGAACTGTCACCATAAACTCCAATGCCCTCTTTTGTCCTGCGCTTGCGCCAGAAACCAATTATATATGAAAGTTCGGGAGTAAGTTTGATTTTCATAAGATATTCACCAAGTACAGAGAATATAAACTACGTCATGCCCACAATCCATATCTAACGAATTCATATCAACGCATCAAAATCTTCCTTGGAACCGGCAAAAGTTTCTCCTCTCTTTTTCCAATTGCAAGCTCAGCAACTTCTGAATTCAAAAATTCATCGCGCTGAAGCGTCAGCCATCTGGCAACCTTGAACGGAACTCCTGCTCTTTTGAACATATCCCTTAATTCATTTTGTTCTGACTGGGAAAAGGGCTCCCTGCCAGATGAAATCCGATCGTTTGCGGTATTAAGAAGCAGTGAAAATCGTTTGATATCTGATTCTGGAGATTTCCCGGTGCCGAGCGCTGTAAGAAGCCCGCGTGCGAGAATCACGTTTCGCTTCTTTGTTTTGTCAAGAAGTCTTTTCAGACTAGAAGCATCCCGCTCTCCAAGCTTTCCGAATCGTGCTGAATCAAGCACCCTTTTCGCGAAATCTTCAAAGAACCCCATAGTAAAACGCCACCACAATAAAAACTACTCATAAGTTCTTAATCTTGTTCTTCCAGTCGTCAACCGCTTCCTTGAACTTCGCCCTTTCCACAACCACCACGCTCTCAACATCCCGATATTTTATCAGCGCAAGGACGACTTTGCCACCGACAACTGCAACGCTTCCATATTCGTGCATGTGCATCTTCTGTGAAAGAGTCCTTAAATAGGAAAGAAGTTTTACTGCTAGAACGCCAAACACAGTCCCGCTTCCACCATCGGCTACCTGAACCGCAGTAAGTTTTCCGCTTTTCACGACTGCAACGCCACGCATCAGATTCTTATCAAGAAGAAGTTTTGTCGCGGCCTCTGCACTCATCACTTTTTTCTTTATAACATTTCCTTCAAATGAAAAACCGAGATCTTCGTGCTCTTTCGCATATCTTGAAAGAGCCCACAACCTAAGTGAGGATGGAATCGTAAGAAGATTCGAAGCATATGCCTCATTCTTATCGCGCAATAGCGCGGTGATGTTGTCGCTCCATTTCGGCCAGCTCTCTTCTGAAACGCGCTTTTTCTCGTGCAGGCTCTCTATCGCGCTTTCTACTTTTTCAAGCATTTCCGCAATCGTTTTCTTTGCATAGTTGTCTGCCTTTGATAAAAGGGTATCTATATGCTGAAGGGAGATTGTACTTAAAAGATCGTACTCTTCGCCTACTTCAAAGCCATCTTTTCCAAGCTGGTCTACAAGGGCCTTAAGCTCCCCGATTTTTGACTTAAGCTGAGTCACGTTTGCAGCAAAAATATCCTTTTCTTCTTTTATTGCTTGCCCGTAAATGCGTTCAAGCGCATATATTCGCACAAAATTATCCGCACTGCTGTATAGAAGAAGCAAACCTGCAGCAATTCCAAACCATGCACCGAACCCATAATAATCTTCGAAAACCAATGGGATAAAACGAAGAATATCGAATTCGCTGTCACCGGTTTTGGCAAGAAATAGTGCTATCCCAATGCCAACCACAAACAAAAGAACTCCAAGTCCTGCATCTGTCTTCCAGCGCATCTCTGTTTTTCCAATAACCCGTTTGAACGCAGCAGTATTGTTTTCATGCTGTGACCGCGCTTTCATTAAATTAAATGCAACCAGCGCCATGGAATAAAGAAAGAGGATTATAATTATGGTAAGTGCAGTTGCCGCACCCATAGAAATAAAGTAATTTTTTGTGAATGAATGGAACAAGTCAAAAATAACAATGGTTGGTTTGAGGGCGTCCGTACTTATGCTTTTGATTACTACAACCGGCCGGTCCCAGCGTTCAACAACGTCAGAAGGCGCCATTGAGGAGGTAAACTCGTAGAAAAGAATTGATTTCTTATTTACATATGGTTTTATTGTAGGCCAGCTGATTTCTCCCTTTTCGCTTTTTATCTGTTGAGGGGAAACGAATTCCGAAGAAAGTGCTGCAAGCGATGGTGTAACAACATCTTTTACAATGAGATCACTATAGACTCCGTTTTTTACGTCCCCGGCGCGTGATAGTTCTATGAAGACAAAATAGTGATATGATACTGGTTTCGTACTATACGCAACCATTTTGTCAAGAATTTCGCGGAGATTATCCGTGCCGTATGTTCCCATGTCGCAAAGACCAAACATATCTGACTGGGAAAGTGGATTTGCGTTAAGGGCGGCTACAAAAGATTCTATTTCAAGTACTCTGCTAACTATGTCTGATTTCTTGGAGTCTGCAGTATCCGCATCTTTAAGCGACGAAATTTTGTTTT
Organism: Microcaldota archaeon; assembly: GCA_013331535.1. Classification (GTDB taxonomy): domain Archaea; phylum Micrarchaeota; class Micrarchaeia; order Anstonellales; family Bilamarchaeaceae; genus UBA10214; species UBA10214 sp10214u. Next base: position 13,389 of record DUGF01000101.1, read on the forward strand.
GAATAGAAACAGTTGCATCATAAATTCCGTTGTTTGCCTTGACATACGAAAGAATGAAATGCCCAAGAAGATCTGGATAATCTTCTGTGAGTTTTTTGCATTTTTGGGAGCTGGAAGAACAAAGTTTTGAACAGGTCGTCTCGTCAAGGCATCTCACCCCACTAAGGCCGATTGCCCCGCCACATTCCTTGTCCGCATCCGCTTTTTCTTTTATGAAATTCTCAAAAAGGGAATCAATCTTGTCCGCATCCCCACTTGTGAGTTCTTTTAACTGACTGGTATCAAGCTTGTAAACAGGAACGGCAACAATACTTCTCTTAACAGTTATGTCCGTATCCTTAAGCCTGTATGCAGTAAACGAATAGGTTAGAACGTCCTGATAAAAATCGCCTTCTATGTCATAGGAATTCGAAGATAGCAATATTTCTTTTTTACTTTCGGATGCAGTTTTTTCACTTATGCAACCGAAAATCAACAGCACGGCAACAATGCTGAACAACAGCATTACGCGCGTGATGCGCGGGTATTCCATGAACAGGGTTTAAATCTTTACCTTTTAAACCTTTTTTATGCAGGTTTCACGGATTTTAAAGAACGTACTTGAACGGATTTCGCCAACAAAAGCAGAAATTGATGCTGAAAAAAGGTTCGCAGAGGAAAGTATGAACAAACTCGGGAACCATGTTCCAGACGGAGCGCACGTAATGTTAATGGGATCTGTTGCAAAGGGAACATTCCTGCGCGGCAATATGGATGTGGATATATTTATTCTGCTTCCAAAAACTGTCCGGCAGGATGAATTTGAGGGAATTGCAAAAAGAGCAGCTGTTGGTGCGTTCCCTGATGCAAGACTTGTTATAAGGTACTCACAGCATCCATACGTAAGTATTTATGCAAAATTCGAAGAGGAAGAAAGAAAACTAGACATCGTTCCGGCTTATGAAATAAAAACCGCAAGTGAACGAGTGACTGCGGTTGACCGAACCACATTACATGTAAAATACATTTACAAAAATCTAAAACGCAGCGCAATTCCAGACGTGCGGCTTCTTAAAAAATTTCTTAGGGCCGCAGGAGCATATGGGGCAGAGATAAGGGTTGAGGGTTTTTCCGGGTATCTTTGTGAACTTTTGATAATAAAGTACGGAAACTTTATGCGTTTCCTGCGTGAGGCGGCAAAATGGAAAACACCAGCACATGGAGGGAGCGGGAAGAGTATCTTGATAATTGATCTTGCAAAGCATTATCCTCTGGAACTTTACCCTAGACTAATTGAAAAATTCAAGGACTCGCGAATGATTGTTATAGACCCGACTGACAAAAACCGCAATGTTGCTGCTATTGTTTCCAGGGAAAGCATACGAAGAATATCATTGGCTGCACGTGCTTTCATAAAGGCACCAACTGAAAAATCTTTTTTCAGAACCGAAGATGAGATAATAACGGAAAAAATGAATTCTCTGAACAAGAGAAGTGGAAAAACTTATGCGATAGTATTTCCTGCGCCGCGCGTTCCCGAGGATGTATTATGGGGGCAGCTGAAAAGAATGGCAAAGGACTTAGTAAATTATCTGGAAAAAAATGACTTTGAAGCAAGTGGAATTATTGCAGATGCAGATGAGAAAGAAGCAAAAATTTACATTGGAGTGAAAACAGAAACACTCGACAAAATACGGCTGATGCCCGGACCTCCTGTAAAAAAGGAATTTGCAAAGAACCTTGATGAGTTCAAAAAGGCGCACCCAAAAGCAAGAATCGTAATAAAAAAGAGGAAGGCATTTGCAGAAGTCAAAAGAAGCCTGAGAAATGCGAATGACGCAATTTTAATGTTCTTCAAAACCAGGGTTTTACCATCTCATTTTATAGAGAAAAGAGGGATGATAAAAATAAAAAACGGGAATATGGGAAAAAAATGACAAACCAAAAACCCCGACCAGTAAATATTGCGTTGAGTATTACAGCTATTATAGCCGTGATGTTACTTTTTGGATGCGTGCAACGGCCAGAAAATGATTTGGCACAGGAAAACAGCGAACTTGAAATGAAGAAAATAATAGAAGAAACAACTGAGAAAACAAACGAAAAAAGTTCGGAAATTGAAAAAAATGAAAATATTAATTCGTTTGGAGCAAAACCGCAAACAAAGACCGAAACAGAACAGCTATCTCAATTTGACCCGAAATCTTTCGGCAATCCAAATCCACGAAGCGTTCAGTCTCATCCCGAAGAATGCTGCAATCATCCATATTATCACTATATTGTGAGCGCCAGTTCCAGCGATGGATTAAGTTGGCAGGAAGACGATATATTAATCCGGGACCATTCAAGCGTTCCTGATTATGCAATTCTTGATGATGGAACACAAATGATTTATTTCGTTGATGGTGTCTATGATACGCTTGGATGCATTGAATCAAAAGATGGCAAAACATTCGCGGAAAGCGAGTGCAGAATTTACAATTTTACAAAAGAAAAAGTTTGGGACCCGAACGTGGTAAGCATCGGAAATGGTACAT
>DUGF01000015.1 GCA_013331535.1 Microcaldota archaeon
GGGCGAAACATGAAACGAAAATCTCGGTCGTGGCCTTTATTTAGTTTTAATCCGTTATTGGTATCAAAACTAAATAAACGTGTAGTTTTAATCCATAATAGGAAGATTTATAAATACTTTTGTTCTCAATAATTGTATGAAAACTAAATGGGATTGTCTGTTTGCATTATTCGAACTTAAAGAGGCTAGGCTTACCGACATTGCCAAAAAAGTTGGCTCGCAACCTTCACCCGTAAGACAAAAATTAGTCGTATTCCTAAAGGAAAAAATCGTAATACAAGAAAAAGGGATATATAAACCAAACAAGGATAATCCGATAACTTGGTCAATTTTCAGTATAATAAAGTTTTGCAGGAATAGAAGTATTAATTACAATTTATTTCTCAATAAAGAATTCGCAAATGTTGTCAAGATCGGGCTTAGTAAAGAGGACGTATCATTGTCTGATTTTAAATTCTTAGATTACAAAACTACTAGAAAATACCTCACTTACCTGTCAAGAATAAACCTTCTTTTCGTAGTTTCAAAAAGACCACTTAAAGTTAAATTCGTTTTTGATCCTATCTTTGATAATGTTTTTGCTTTGTTCAAACTGAAAAAAGATGAGAAAAAGATAACCAGGGTAATCACGGCGTCAGATGCTTATAAAGACATAGAGGAATTGTTGAAGAAGTTCAAAATTCTGAACCGTGATATTCGCTTTGCAGATGTTGAAGAAGAAAGAAAGATTCAGTTCACTTCTGCGTCAACGCAACTTGAAGGAAATACATTTACATTAGAAGAAACCAGGGAACTTATTATTCATGATTCAGTTCCTCCAGGAAAAAACGTTAATGAGGTAAACGTAGTGCAGAATTATTACGCTGCATTAAATCATCTGTTTGCTCATCTGGATGAACTGCTTTCCATCCAGTACATTTTAGATTTGCACAGAATCATCATTTTTAACTTGGGCGTAAAGGAAGGTGTCCGTGCAACTTCGGTTTCTATTAAGGGAAATCCATTCTACAAAGTAGCTCACTTTACTGAGATTTTACCTAAGCTCGAAGTCCTGTGCAATCAGATTAACGAGTTCCTGGCAAAAAAGAGAACTACCAAAGAAGTTGTAGAATTCGCAACCTTTGTTCATAACGAATTCCAGCACATTCATCCTTTTGAAGATGGGAATAGCAGAACAACCAGATTGTTATGGAATTATGTGCTTGTGAGAAATGGTTTTCCGCTGATTAATATTTATTCAAATACCAGGGAAGAATATTTGTCTCTGACAAAACTAGCTAGAGAACGGAACGATGCCAAACTGAATTCGTTTTTAGTAGGAATTATCAAGGATAATTTGTATAAGATGACAAGAATATAATTGGTATCTAAACCTTAACCTCGCACAACACAACCGTTCCTTTAAACATTGGGTTTACCCCAAAATTCGACTTGCTGAAAGCGGCTCTTATTTGTACGGTGGTTTCTGATTTTACTCCACGTTCCAAAAGATCACTTCCCAGTCTTTGATAAAAAGTACCCACGATTGTCTTATCCATAACTGCCCTGACAACTGCAATTGGGACTGAGGTTTTAATCGCAAGTGGCTTTAGAATTTTTTTCCCGTGTTTTTCAGTAACAGTATAAAACCTGAGTTCCACTCTTTCATTTCCCGCAGCTTCTCTTTCCAATCTTTTTAAATTTACCATACTGTTCAACCTTGTGTATATATCTGTATTTTGGAATATATAAAGCATATGTATGCTTGACTTCGTAGGAACTTGGCTGGAAACGATCATTTTTATTTATTTTATTTATTTTATTTATTTTATTTATTTGCTGTAACCTTCCCCAAATCAGCTTCCGGAATCTCCACTACAATATCCACCAGGTCAAATATGTCTTTGATCATTCTGATAAATTGTCTTTCTACTCCGTCTATTGCAGTCCATCTGGACTGAAAGCCAATGAATGGATGAAAGCCTTCAAACGTAACTGGACACCGTAGCCGCAATATTTCCGTTTTCTTCCAGAATGCTTGTCTTTCTTCTTCCCAGTCTTCATAGCGTCTGCCAAGCGGCATCATCGTTTCCGGATCAGTTGCATACATNNTGTATTGAGGTCTCCAGACCTTAAACCACGTACCACCAATACGGTATTTTCAGTGCCTGCGCCCTGGAACCTTTGCGGAACTTTAAATTTTAGTGGCGGTTTGCCTTTATGTACAGCAAATTCAACCGTTTCTCCAAAAGGCTTGTTTTTCTGTTCATGAATTATCCAAAGATCTGTTGGAAATCCGAAACGGCCAAATTCTATCCAGAATCTACCTGATTGTTCAGGAACCTGGCCCCAGAATGTATTATCACCCATAAGAAGATAATCTGCAAGTGCCGGACTTATTACTTTGATATCCGCCCCGCGTTCTTTTTTTATCGTATCTATTGTTTTAAGCCCTTCTACGAGCGGCATTGGCACTTGTATTTTTTCTCTTCCTAGCATTCCAACAAACACATCGCGGCCTCTGAAATCAAACTTTTGTATTTTTACAACACCAATCGGATCGTTTCCCATCTTATCACCGATTTGACTGTGCGAAGGGTTCTATAATAATTTAATGCCGAAAAATAGGAATTTTTATACAATAAATTCCTTAAATTATTATAAAAATGGAACAAAAATTCCATTAAATAGGAATAATTAAAAATATAACACCATAACTATTCGTCATGGTCGAATACAAACTCGATGAAAAGGATTTTGCGATTCTCGATGCACTTGAGAAAAACGCCAAGCAATCTGTTTTCCAGTTAGCTAAAAAAACAGGAATCCCGCCTACAACAATCCATAATAGAATCCGGAAACTAAAAAAAGATGGCGTGATAGAGGGCTATAGTATCAGACTTAATCATGAGAAAACTGGCATGAATGTTTGCGCACTTGTTTTTGTTTTTCTTGACAATAATAAATTGGAACCCTCTTCCAAAAAAGGCGGGCTGGCGCGCCAATTCGCAAAGTATCCAAATGTCGACGAAGTTTTCGAGACCACCGGATCAATGGATATAATCGTTAAAGTTTACGGATCAAACATCCGGGATATAACTGATTTTGTACTTAATAAAGTAAGGGAAGTCTCAGGAGTCGTTAAAACGGAAACCGTGATCACATTATCTGAGATAAGAAAATAAATACGGTTCGAGTATTATACCAATTCCTTTATCTTCTCAAGAAGAAGTTCGAACTTCGTATATCCTGCCTTTGCATTGAAATGTCCTGCGTTTGGAAGTCGTACAAATTCCGCCCCAAGGTTTTTAGCCAATTCAATTCCGTTTCCAATTCCAACCATTGGATCATCTTCAGAATGAAACACTACGAATTTTCCTGCGCGAGTGCGGATTACTTCCCAATCAAATGGCTTTCCGATAAATGGCTGGTCCCCATCCCAATTTTTTATTGGTCTGACTCCAATTGGGGCAGAAACAAGAAACGCTGCTTTTATTCTGACCGAATAATTTTCAAGAATACGAAGCGCAAATGCACTACCAAGACTATGTGCGACTAATATGGTTTCTGGCGTATACTCTCCTCTATACCTATCCAAAACCTTAAACCATGTTTCCGGTGTCTGATTTTCAGGAGTAGGAAATTGCGGAATAATTACTTTGCAGCCCATTGGTTCGAGTTGTTCTTTTAGCCAGGGAAACCAGTTTTCTTTTGGATGTCCGCCCGTTCCATGAATAATAAAAACATTTTTTCTTGTGTTTCCACTCATTATCTTGATTTTGTACGAAAACATTTATCTATCCATAAGTTGCGATTGTAGCGTCATCGTTCGTCTTATTATTCTCTTTTAATCATTTTGTCTCATATCTCAAGAGCATGACTAATAAATGTAATTATGCGTTGCGTAATGCTCTCTATCGAGCAGTTGTTCAGGCAGGACATCATGCAAGAACTTCCTGGCGTAGAAATCTATCTACTGATCTCAAATCTCCAAAGGATCTGGTTACTCAGGTTGATAAAACAAATGAAAGACGCATACGCGAGGCAGTGCGCCGTGCCGATCAAACAATTGGTTTCTATGGAGAGGAAACCGGTGGCGATCGTTCTTCTCCGCGTTTTGTTAGTGTAGATCCGCTTGATGCAACTACAAATTATATTCTTGGTCTTCCTTTGTATTCGGTAATGGCCGCACTAATTGAAGCTGGTGCCATGGAGTATAGTGTTACCTCTATTCCTGAGCTTAGCGAGGTCTATGTCGCAAGCCTTGGTGGTGGCGCAACCATGAACAATAGAAAAATTCATGTGGGTCAGGTTGATAGACTATCCGCAGCCACAATTTCGTGCAACAGAAGTAATTACCCAGACGACCTTATGCCAAAAGGGCTTGAAATAATCGAGCGTCTTATGCGTCATGCGCTTTCGTGGAGGAATTTCGGAACTGCGGGAGTAGAATATGCCTGGGTTGCAAGTGGAAAATTGGATGGAATAATAACTCCTTTAGCCGAACCGGTTCATGCTGCCGGATATCTTCTTATGCAGGAAGCAGGAGCAAAGGTTACGGATCATCTTGGAGATCCAATTACATTAGATTCAAAAACAGTCGTAGCAGCAAATCCAAGATTGCACGAGCAACTTCTTGAGCTTGTACGAGGGGTTTTTTGAGTTTTAATTATTCCTTCCAATACTTTTAAAAATTCCCTTAACCATCTATGAAACATGGAAAATGCACAGCGCAAGCCGTACTTAGTCAATTCAGTCCAGATTGATGCAGATGAAGTAAAAGTATTTGTGCTTGAGCCACAATACGGTGGGAATATCTTGTTTCAACCGGGTCAGTTCGTCAAATTATACGATGAGAAAGGGGAGAAATTCCGTCCTTATTCAATTGCTTCCAGTCCAGAGGAAAACAACCTGGTTTTTTTGATTAAAATGGTTGGCGGGGAATTTACAACATATCTTGATACTGTAAAGGTCGGTACAACTCTTTATATTGAAGGTCCGCTCGGGCATTTTAAGTACGAAAGCGGAACAAAAAATCCAAAATGCGGATTTATTGCAGGAGGAACAGGAATCGCGCCAATCCTTTCAATTCTCGAACACATCCGAAAAAATAATATTCGCGGAGATTTCGTATTTTTTTATAGTATCCGCACAAAGGCAGATATTCTTCAGAAGGAAAAACTTTCCGAACTCGTGCGGAACATCAAAAATCTCAAGATAGTTTACACGATAACCCGTGAAACTCCAGATGGATGGAAGGGAGAACTCGGACGGATTGACAAGGAGATGATTGAGCGGAATTGCCCAGATGTTTCGGAAAGGAATTGGTTCATGTGCGGTCCTATTGTAATGGTCACAGAGTTAAAGAAAACGCTTGTCGGGCTTGGAGTTCCGGAACGAAACGTAAAGTTTGAGGGATGGGGTTAGTTGCGTTTCCAGCATCCAGCATCCAGCATCCAGCATCCAGCATCCTGCAACCAGCATTCAGCAGCCAGCATTCAGCAGCCAGCATTCAGCAACCAGCACCCCGCAACCAGCATTCAGCAACCAGTTTCCAGAATCGGGTTTTGGGTTTTCAGTATCGCGTTTCGGGTCTTGACTCTCATGTCAATTTCTGTTTTTTCGCAATCCATTTAAATCCTTCTATGAAAGGAACTTTTTATGGCATCTAATCTTGTAACACTTTCAAGCACAAGAGAGGCTGTAGCTAAAATTGCAAGTGCAGTTCGTGGAAGGCGCATAACTATCCGGGATGTATTTGCAAATCAAAACATTACACGCGAACCTATAATGAAAGGAGTCCCTGTGACTCCAACAACTCCCGTCTGGATAAAGAAAATGCTTGAACCAGACTGCTGGGGATGTATCTCTGACTTGGGCCTCACGCCTGTAATGCGGTCAACCGCTTTTGCTGATTTCCGTGATGGTGCAAAACCAGCCCCTCCAAAGAATTTGGACAAGTGCAGAAAAGTCTTGAATAGTAATATTCCGACTATTACCTTGGAAACAGATGACGAAACCAGAATCTCTATTGCAATAAGCCAGGGTTGTCGTGGTGGGTGGGGCGTTATTCGAGACGTTAATACGCCCGACAGATCACTGAGGTATTCTGTAATAGATCCAGCATCTGCTAAAACAGATGGCGTTCGTCCGTATATTCAATGTGATTTGAATATCACACCGATTCATTTAGAAGGAATAAAAGCAGAGAGTTGGGGCATGGGTGGTTTTTCCTCAACCGAAGACTTTTGGCAAGCCGTTAAGTTGGTTAAAATGCCTGTGAGTTCAATTGTATTGGAAACTGTGCAAATCGGTGAAATTGACAATCCTGCACTTAAATTCTATTATGATCTACCAAAAGCTGTTGCAGGGGAAAACCTCTACGATGGCGAATTCTGTCTTGCAATCGTATTCAATTTTCCGTTTCAAAAAGGCCAAAAACCGTTTTTTTGGGTGGACATAACAAAAAAAGGAGAAGAAACAACCAGATTTATGATTAATGGTTTAAGGCCACTTCTTTTCCCAGAACATTTTCCAGGAGAATTTTAGAGTAATTTAGTCGAAATCTCCAAAACTCAAAACGCTGGACACAAAACCATGTGGCTGCTGCCACAAGCTTTCAAGTTCNNTCATCATCGCCGAGTTATTCTATTGTTTCGTTATAAATAAGTCGCTTTCCATTGCGTTGTTGTCTACTCCGGCCAGAAATGCCTTGGAGGAATTGGCTCTATGAGTTTAAGTAATGCGAAATCATAGTATCTGGACGATTCAGGCATTTCTATTTGCATGAGCCTTGTGAAACGCTCGCGTTCGTCTCCAAGCTTCGCAAGTAATTCCCTTGCGTTTTCACCTGCAGTTCCCAATTTCAGCCAGTTTGTAAACTGTCTTAATGTATACACTGCAGCTATCTGTGTTTCGCTTAATGGACTCGCATCCCATTTTCCTATTACTCTTAGAAACATTTCCGCGAAGTTGATTGCATCTTGATTTGGTTTGCAGAACAATCTTGCATACATTTCAACGAGAATTCGATCTTCTGCAGCTGCTTGTAACTTCCCGTTTTCCCCTATTAATGGCAAAGCAACATTGGCATCAGCAAATAACGGGAGCAGGCTTCTTTTATTTACCGGATCGAAAACTACCGCGTCTCTTAAATCCGGAAATCTAGTAAAGAACGGTTCCATCTGAACTGGTTTTGCTCTCTCATCTCCTTTCCCGTATAATTTTGTTTTGAGCCCTACCGGAATATACTCCCCTCTTATTATAAGATCTGCTAAAGTTTTGGCATATTTTTTTGGCACAAGTAGCTTTCCTTCTTTTCCCTGCTGTATGTTTATACCTACAATCTTGTTGTGTCCATCCTTAGTCTCAAAAGTATAATCATTACCAGCAAATATCAGTCTTATAGTCCTCTTACCCACGTCAATCATCTGAGCAATATCAGCTGTGCCTACAAATGCTTGTTTTGCAGTGTCATTTGCCTTTCTTGCTGCTTGCACATCTTTTTTTACGAACCTGTACTTGCTTCCATCAAAAACAGCATGAATTATAAAAATTTTCCCATCTTCAAGTATTAATTCGGCTGTTTCTGTTTTTGGATTGATATAACGTCCAATGGTTTCCGGGCTTACCCCTAGTATCTGTGCTGCTTCTTCCCTGTCGATAAGCCCAGCTTCTCTTTCTTTGTGTATTCTCTTGAGCTCCTTTGCATCTGCATGCAGTATCGCTAATTCGCCATCGAAATCCTTGCTGACTTGAACCGTTGTATCTGTTCCGTCAAGTTTTTTCATCACAAATATCTGATTGCCGAATATATCCCCTCGTACTGCCGTCCAGGCTTGATGAGCAGACATTCCGATTGTTCCTTTACAAAACGGAACGAGTTTTACGGTTGTTGTTCCCATCCTGCCCTTTTTTTCCTTCAAATCCAGAATCTCGCTTTCCAATACAACGACTCTTCCATCCGGTAGTCGTTGCCAGTTTTTTATTACAGTACTATCTATTCGTAGTCGGATATGTACATCTGGTTGTTTCTCAAATCCTAGCAATCTTCCTGCCACGGTTGTTGTTATGTATCCTTCCGGAATTTCAGATTTTTCTGCGTGGTTCCAAGTGCGTGGAGTATCTCTTGCGCTAACCCATGCGGCAAACAATTCCAAATGATCTCGTCTCATTAATCTTAGTTTGTATGTGCCCCTCTTTTCCCCAAGATAATATAACGGAATCCCTTTTGTTTCGTCACCTATCTCGATCTTCAATACATCCCTGTCTTTGCGTCTTGTTCCTTTTTCATGGAATATCTGGCTAACCCAGGCCGGAGAGCGGGACACTGTCCTGGCAACTTCGCCCCCATTAACAAAATCCCTTTTTTGTTCATCTAACCTTCTTTTTAATTCTAGGGTATCGGTTCTATTAAATTCAGTTCTCCATCGTTGTCCAAAACTAGTCTGCCTTGTCCTTACAGTTACCGCTCCATCAAATAGGATATATTTATGCTGATTGCCATCTACAGTTCTAAGTACATGTCCTTGTACTTTTCCAACAATTTTTCCGAATTCTTTTGTGCCTACCCATTTACCCGCCGAAACAGTTTTCTTAGGATCTTGAACCGGGCCTTCAACAAGTTCCAAATGCTTGGCATGGCATCCTGTACGCATGGGTCGTTCTGCTCTTGGTTCATGCACCACTTTCGCTTCAACTGCCATACTTCTATATTGAACCACACCTTTTTAAGTGGTTTCGGATGAACGAATTTGGTGAATCCTACCCCGAGTGGTTTTGTTTTTATATCTACATGCGCATATCTTGTTTTATGCAGCCAGAAATCCAACGCGCGTGGGATAAAACATGTGCCCTTCTTCTCGGAGAGAAACTTGGAAACATTGAGGATTATTCGGAATGGCTTAAGGAACTTATTGATAAGAATACCTATAGAAAATCAAGCATTTCCGGAAAAGAGGTTGCATTTGCAATCCCGGAATATTGCAAGGGCTCAAAGGCAATAAGTTTTGACGAGATTGATTTCGGAAAGAGGTTTGAGCCGCTTAACATAAACGAGATTAAGGATATTGATTCTATCCTAGAAGCAGTAAACGAGCGGGTTTACTATTGCGGTAACATATTGCTCGGCAACTCAGAAAATGTTGAAAGAAGTTCGAACCTCAGCGACGGATTTGCCGTCACAGATTCAGCCCAGTTCTTCAAAGTAAAATATATGGCATACTGCACAGTGGGGCGCGAGGATAGTTATTGTTTCGGGGTGCATGGTCCGGGCGGTTCTGAATTTTTAATCCGCTGTTCGCAGACGGTTAATGTACGCCGCTCTTTTGAGCTTTGGGTAAGTACGAATACTTCGGACTGCTATTATAGCTATGGACTTGACAACTGTTCAAATTGCCTTTTCTCCTTTAACCTCAAGAATAAGAGAAATTGCATTGGCAATCTGGAATTGGCACGGGATAAATACGATGAGATAAAGAAAAAATTGCTCGCAGAGCTTGTAATTGAATTAAAGAAAAACAAATCCGCGCCTTCGCTTATGGATATCGTACGCAGGTGCAAGGCAGAAAAACCGTTCGCACCCAGGAGTGCCGCTCCTGAGTCCAAGGAGTCTAACGAACGGTTCGACAAACAGGTAATCGAAAGGGAATTTTTCGATACCACGAAAATAATTTTCGGAAAGCCATTAACCGGGATGGATAATTATTCAGAATGGCTGTGCGAGCACACACATAAGATGCAAGAAGCAAAATCCGCAATAAGTGGAAAAAAGATCTTGTGGCTGCCGTATGGAATCTCCCTTTTACCTGTTCCTGACGATAGGATTGTTACGCTATTGGAGGCACGGCATTTAGGGGAGACAGCTACGTTAGCGCCTTCAGAAGCGGAAAATATAACCCTTAAAAATGCCCACGGGTCAATCGGAAAAATCGCTTATTTCAAGGTTGATGTCAAAGAAGGGGAAAACAGCAATCTCATAGATTGTTCGTTTTGCATCCAATGTTCAAATTGCTACAAAACCTCGATGATGGTTCGTTCAAAGAATTGCGCATTCGGAATGTGGCCTAAGGATTCCACAAACTGTTTTGGGATGGACTCATTGATGGATTCAAACTTCTGCGTAAAGTGCTATCATTCAACCAAGCTCACCCGTTGCTTTGAAATGGATAATTGCCGGGATTGTGCGGATTCGATGTTCTGTCATAATTGCGAATCGTTAAGCAATTCCATGTTCTGCTTCAACGTAAAA